>NZ_CAMHZR010000002.1:300000-455492 GCF_946190325.1 Streptococcus mitis
TGGCATTGTTAGCCTCCATCATCTCTACCATGAAGGTTGATTGACCTGAAACCAAGTCATCTGCTGCTCCGATACGGGTAAAAATCGCATCAAAAATCGGTAAATGGGCGCTTTCTGCTGGCACATAAGACCCCATCTGGGCCATAACCGACGTCATGGCTAACTGACGCATATAGGTTGACTTTCCGCTCATGTTGGGCCCTGTAATCAGTTGAATACTGGTATCTTCTGCCATCTGAATCGTATTTGGAATATAGGTCTGAGCCCCCATAACCTTTTCAACGACAGCATGGCGCCCTTTCTGGATATCAATTCGCGAATCCTCTCCGAACTCTGGCCGAATCAAATGCTGGGTTTCAGCCACAACCGCCAGACTCTGTAAGACATCAACTGTCGCAATTCCTTGAGCTAGAGCCTGCAAACGCTGGATATACTTACTGACTTCCTCACGGATGCGCATAAAAATTTCATACTCTAGGTTTGCTGACTTTTCACGCGCCTCCAGCATATCTCCTTCGATACGGGCTAATTCTTCGGTTCCAAAACGTTCTGAGTTTTTCAGCGTCGCCTTGCGGAAAAAGTGAGCAGGCACATTTCCCAGTTGAGAATTGGTCACATGGAAATAGTAGCCATCCTTCTTATTGTAGTCAATCTTGAGCGTGCTGATACCAGAATTTTCTCGCTCCTTAGCCTCAATCTCAGCAATCCAGCTAGTCCCTTCTCTGAGAACGCGACGGTACTTGTCTAAAGTCTCATCAAATCCAGTCCGAATGATTCCTCCATCTGTAATCACATGAGGAGCTTCAGGAGCAATCGCTGCGCTAATCAAACTCTCCAACTCAGGGATTCCATCCAATTGTGCGATGAGATAAGCTAGAGCAGGTTGCTCCATCCCTTCTAAAATCGCACGAATCCGTGGCACACTGGATAAGGTGGTCGCCAACTGCAAGAGATCCTTGGGATTGGTTTTACCAAAAGAAACACGACTAGCCAAGCGTTCGATATCATAGACACCCTTGAGACTGTCTGTCAAATCACTACGCTCAAAGAAATGGTCGAGGAAGACCTGCACCACTTCTTGACGTTGGACGATTCGTTCCTTATCAATCAAGGGACGATGGATCCAAGACCGCAAGAGACGCATTCCCATAGCCGTCTTGGTTTCATCCAAAAGCCAGAAAAGACTACCTTGCTTCTTTCCTGAACGAGCATTCTCAACCAAATCCAGACTAGCCTTGGTCGCATAATCCATCTGCAAGAAATCCTTGATTTCATAGCGTATAACAGGCTTGAGGTGGTTCAATTCCCTCATCTGAGTTCGATGAACATACTGGAGCAATTTACTAGATGCCGCTTGCTCCACAGATGCCAATCGTGAATCCAGTAAATGAAGGTCTTCAAAGCCTTCTTTTTCATATGAAAGCACCAGATTCATCTGACGACTGAGGATTTGTTCTTCTTCCTCAGACAAGTCATAACCCAGCACCACTTCTCGCGCCTTGAGATTACGGATTTCCCCACAAACCAGCGTGAAATCCAAAAGACCTGTCACATAAAAGTCACCCGTCACCAGGTCCATATAAGCTAAGCCAAATTGATTGCCATCTCGATCTATAGCAACCAAGAAGTTGTTCTGACTGTCTGGCTTAGTGCTATCGACTACTGTCCCGGGTGTAATGACCTGAACAACCTCTCGTTTCACAACCCCAACTGCTTGTTTAGGATCTTCCATCTGCTCTGCGATAGCTACCTTATAGCCCTGCTCAATCAAGACATCTATATACTGCTGGGCAGAATGATAGGGGACACCCGCCATAGGAATCGGATTGTCGGCATTCTTGTTGCGACTCGTTAAGGAAATTTCCAGAATCTGCGCAGCATTGACCGCATCCTCATAAAATAATTCATAAAAATCACCCATCCGAAAGAGCAAAAACGCATCTGGATATTGCTTTTTAATATCCACATACTGTTGCATGCCGGGTGATAGCTTCTCTGTCGCCATTTTCCGTCTCTCCTTGTCAAAAATAAGTCTTGAGAGCGACTCTCAAGACCTTACTTATCTTTCATCAAATCTAGCAAACGATCTTCCATGAGTTTGGCAACGTGCTGGTCTCGACAAATAACCAATAAGGTATTGGCACCAGCAACTGTTCCTAAAATCCATTCATCCTTGTTTGCATCTACAATATTTGCCAAAACAGAGGCTTCTCCCAATTTGGTATGAAGTACCAAGGTAAACTCTGCTCTTGCAACACCTTCTAAATGATGAGACAAAAATTCCACCAAATCAATCTTTTCTGTCTCATTTGCTAGTACATAATACACCATATCATTTTTCTTGACCTTGGTCAAGCCGATTTCGCGCAAATCACGAGACAGGGTTGTCTGCGTCACAAAAACATTGTGCGCCTCCAACCGATCTTGAATTTCTTTTTGTGTACTTAATTTCTCCTCAGTAATCATTTTTTTTATTAACTGATGACGATCTCTTTTTCTCATAAAATCCTCTTATATGCATATTTATAACTAATTTTATAACTATATTATACCAAAAAAATAGGAGATTTCAAAAATTTTTTCTTCTTTCTTTAAAATTGTGATAAAATAGTAGAAAAGTCCAAAAGGAGCTCTTAATGAATACAAAAGAATTGATTGCTAGCGAATTGGCTAGCGTCATTGATAGCCTGGACCAAGAGGCTATTTTAAATTTACTGGAAACCCCTAAAAACTCAGAAATGGGGGACATCGCTTTCCCTGCTTTTTCTCTTGCTAAAGTCGAACGTAAAGCGCCTCAAATGATTGCGGCTGAACTGGCTGAAAAAATTAACAGTCAAGCCTTTGAAAAGGTAGTTGCAACAGGACCTTACGTTAACTTTTTCCTTGATAAATCTGCCATTTCTGCTCAAGTATTGCAAGCTGTTATCACTCAAAAAGAACACTATGCTGACCAAACTATTGGCAAACAAGAAAATGTTGTTATCGACATGTCTAGTCCCAATATCGCTAAACCATTTTCTATTGGTCACCTACGCTCAACTGTTATCGGAGATAGCTTGTCACATATTTTCCAAAAAATCGGTTATCAAACGGTCAAGGTCAACCATTTGGGAGACTGGGGTAAACAGTTTGGGATGTTGATTGTTGCCTACAAAAAATGGGGCGACGAAGAAGCTGTAAAAGCTCATCCAATCGATGAACTTCTTAAACTCTATGTCCGCATCAACGCTGAGGCTGAAAATGACCCTAGCTTGGATGAAGAAGCACGCGAATGGTTCCGTAAACTTGAAAATGGAGACGAGGAAGCTCTTGCACTTTGGCAATGGTTCCGTGATGAAAGTTTGGTGGAATTTAACCGCCTTTACAATGAATTGCAAGTCGAATTTGACAGCTACAACGGAGAAGCCTTCTACAACGATAAGATGGATGCAGTTGTAGATATTCTTTCTGAAAAAGGCCTTCTTGTTGAATCAGAAGGTGCCCAAGTTGTGAATCTTGAGAAATACGGAATTGAACATCCTGCACTCATCAAGAAATCTGATGGAGCAACTCTCTATATTACACGTGACTTGGCTGCAGCCCTTTACCGTAAAAACGAATACCAATTTGCTAAATCTATCTACGTTGTTGGTCAAGAACAATCTGCCCACTTTAAACAACTCAAAGCTGTCCTGAAAGAAATGGGCTACGGCTGGAGTGAAGACATTACTCATGTTCCTTTTGGTTTGGTTACAAAAGAAGGGAAAAAACTCTCTACTCGTAAAGGGAATGTCATCTTGCTAGAGCCTACTGTTGCAGAGGCTGTTAGCCGTGCCAAGGCCCAAATCGAGGCTAAAAATCCTGAACTAGAAAACAAAGACCAGGTAGCACATGCTGTTGGGGTTGGAGCCATTAAATTCTATGACCTCAAGACCGACCGTACAAATGGATATGACTTCGACCTAGAGGCCATGGTATCCTTCGAGGGGGAAACTGGCCCTTACGTTCAATACGCCTACGCTCGTATCCAATCTATCTTACGCAAGGCAGACTTCAAACCAGAAACTGCTGGCAACTATAGCTTGAATGATGCTGAAAGCTGGGAAATCATCAAACTCATCCAAGACTTCCCACGTATTATTAACCGTGCGGCGGATAACTTTGAACCTTCTATCATTGCAAAATTTGCAATTAGCCTGGCTCAAGCCTTCAACAAATATTATGCACATACACGTATCTTGGATGAAAGTCCAGAACGCGACAGCCGTCTAGCACTCAGCTACGCAACCGCAGTCGTTCTCAAAGAAGCCCTTCGCTTGCTTGGAGTAGAAGCGCCAGAGAAGATGTGATTCAGTACTAACAATTGGAACTAAAGTTCCTAATTGTTAGACGCTAGTCGCTTTTATGCGAACTAGCTAACCGCTTCACTAGTCATGTTCTCTAAATATAATCGATTTAGAGAACATGACGTCGTAACTATGGTGATTTGGTTAGGCGCTTCACTAAATCGATTTATTCACTACTACTTCTTTATCATACAGGGAGATATCCTATGAGCCAATATGCTTATATCCTCGTTGTGATTAGCTTGGTTTTCCTTTTTCTGCTTAATAAGTACGAGAAGGAGAGACTGCAAAAACTCTACCAAGAACAACTTTTAAAGGATGAAACATTTAGGTCTGACATCAAAGAGAAAATTCACACGACTGAAAACATCAATGATGTCATTGCTTACATCAATAAAACTTATCATCTAGGAATGTTGCTATCAAAAGACATTACAGATCAATTGAAATAATCAAAAACCGAGAAGAAAGCTTCTCGGTTTTTTTAGGGCATAATTTTTATCTTCCAACTATAGCAAATAACATTTATATTAAAAATTTTATAGGTAATTTTCATCTCTGCTATAGAGGGGGATATAATAGATTCTTTCTTCTAATGATTGAAAGATTGGTTTCAGCTTAACTTTCCAACTCATACAAATCTGCGATAATCGCTGCGACACGTTTGATATCTCCCAGCATACCTCGCATTTCAAAATCAGCCAATACAGGGAAGCCAAAACGTTGACTATATTGCTTGGCTGTCAGGCAGTATTGGTTATTAAAGTTACGATTTCCTGAACCAACCACACCAAAACACTTACTAGCATTGTCACCATAGGCGATAAAATCTCCCACTGGTGTCGTCAAAATCTCGACATCTCCGTTATCCACGCCATTCCCACCTTCTAGGTAAGTCGGCAAAAAAGCAACATAGGGATGGTCCATTTCATAGAAATCTTGGCCTTCTTTGACCAAATCCTTGATATGAATCTTTTGAACCTCAATTCCCTCGTACTGGGACAAGAGATAGTCTTTCAAGCGCGTCACAAAACTCTCCGTATTTCCGCTCAGACTGATGTAGACCAAGGAAACTTTTTTCATGTTCTCCTCCTTTTTTAAATCATAAAAAATAACTACCAAGATTGTATCTTGATAGTTATGCTTTGTCAACTCTTAGGCAAGTTCTTCCTCTTCTTGAGTTTCTGTCAATTCTTTTTGCTGACGCCACATTTTATAGAAGACGATTGCTAGGAAGATAACATTGAGTACGATCCCAAAAATAGCAGAACCTTTGGCACCAAGCTCCGCTCCCATACGGATGTTAGGGTCTGTAAAAAGTAAAACCGCATCCTGAACGCCGATAAAGTTGTAGATAGAACCAACGATGGCAACGAAGACATAAGCAAGATAAGTGTAGTTAGCCAATTGGATATTTTTACGAATAAGGAAAACCAAAGACACAACCACCAGAATAACAGATAAGACAACCAAGAGAATGTTGAAGATAGAATGACCATGCTCCGATACCTTAATGGTGTAAGCAACGAGCTCCTTAGCATAAGTAGCATTAACACCTGATGCTGATGTTTCTAGATTGTTCATACCCTCCGCAGTAGGTACTGGAGATATGATTCCAAATAGTGACATTGCTGAGAGTAAGGCTGAAAAAATCAGTAATACCCATAGATAGATTGGTTTCTTTTTCATGATAGAACCTCCTGATGTTATTATTGATATTATAGCACTTTTTGTAAAGGGATACAAATATTATAGTGTAGTTTCTACCTGTTTTCGGTAGGCTTTTGGCGATTTTCCGCACAATTTTCGGAACACTTTATAGAAATATCCAACATTACTGTAACCAACAGCATAACAAATATCTTCGATGCTGTCACTAGTTGAAAGCAAGAGTTGCTGGGCAGCCTTAATACGTTGTTTGTTTAGTAACTCTGCGAAGGTCGAATTGGTTTCACGCTTAATCAACTGCCCCAGATAGACAGGATTGATAAAGAGATCCTTACTGATATCCTTGAGAGAAAGTTCCTTCTGATAATCACGTCCAATGACTTCTAGCACACTGACCACATTTTCATTCATCCGATATTGTCCAAAGAATCGGGTCAGAGTTTCCTTGATATAAGGAACCAGTTCATCGAAGGACTGAATAGCATGAATCGTTTTGACGATATCTGTCAGGTCATCAGCTTTGAGATGTTCAAACAAGTGGAAGACATCCATGACAAACTGGATAAAAAGCTGTTTGGTAATCGGAACACGCGGCGTATTTTCAAGAACCACCTTCTCCAAAAGATTTAACTCTTCCACGATTTGATTGAGGTTCCCCTGAATGATAACCCTATAAATCGGTTCGTAATAGGTAAAGAGACTCTCAGACTGTTGTAGATTTACAGAGCCGTAAAAGAGGGCTTTCTCAGCATTCAGCTTCCAGCGTTCAAAGTGTTCTTGATAAGGAGCTTCAAAGGGAGTAACGACTAAACCATCTAGGGGTTGATCAGAAATAAAAATCTGCCAATCTTGACCCAAGACATAGTAGGGAATGGTGAAGGAGCCTTGCTTTTCCTTGGATAGGCCTATCCACCAATTCTCCTTACCTCCTAGATAACTAACAAATCCAGCCTCGTCTAAATCTTGACTGAGGGTCTGACTTTTCTTTCCTCTCTCACCGAGCTGACCTGCAATCTTCTCCAGCAGATTTCCCAACTCTACCTTATCAACAGGTTTGACCAGATAGTCCACCACACTAAGGTTCATTGCTCTTTTGACATAATCAAACTCCTGATAACCTGAGAGCAGGATATAGGCAACATCTGGTAAGATTTCTTTCATCTCCCGAATCATATCAAGCCCTGTTTTGTCGGGCATATTGACATCTGAAATGATGACATCGACGGGATTTTCCTGAACATATTCTAGGGCTTCATCGGCATGACTGGCTGTTGCGACGACCTCCATATCCCACTTATCAAAGGGAATCAAACGTTTCAGACCTTCTGTCACCATGTACTCATCATCTACTAATAATACTTTATACATTTTCTCCCTTTCTACTCATCTTGAATTGTAATACGATACTGAACACCTGCTTGCTCTGCAGAATCTATAGTAATAGCATATCGATCCCCAAAATAGAGCACAAAACGCTCATGGACATTGACAATCCCGATAGATTGCTTTTGATCACTGTAACTGGCTTGGTGTTCAAAATGTCTCTGACTTAATTTTTCTCGAATACTTGCCAGTTTTTCAGCTGACATACCACGGCCATTATCGACCACTAAAATTTCCACAAAACCATCCTGTTTAAGAGCCTTGATGCTAATCACATTATCTGTCCGTCTGTGGTCAACACCATGCGCGAAATAATTTTCTACCAGCGGTTGCAAGGTAAACTTGGGAATCTTCATATTCTCTAACTCTGGATCTATCTTGAAACCATAGGCAATGGACTTGGGATAGCGAACCATGCAGAGGTAGCTATATTTACGGCAAAATTCTAATTCCTGTTTGAGAAGAGTTTCTCTTTCGTCAGAAATATTGTTACGCAAGAGACTACTGAACTCATAAATGATATCTGCCAACTCATCTTGACTTTGCATGACTGCGTACATACGTAAAAATTCCAGCGTATTATACATAAAATGAGGATTGATTTGAGCTTGCAGGGCTCGCATATTGGCATCTTTTTGACTAAGCTCTAACTGATAAATATCATGGATATTCTTTTCCAAGCGATCCAACATATCATTGGTGGTCTCTGCGATTAAGAGCAATTCCTGATCCTTTTCAAGCGTATCAATGCGAAGACCTTCTTGTCCTTGGGCAATAGCTTGGATGGAATCCACCAGATCCACTACCTGCTTTTGATAATTAGCAAAAGTCTTCCTCAAAGTCAGATAGAGAATGACAATAAAGAGAAGGCTCAAGCCTACAATCAAAGCAGAGCTAGCCACTGTTCCTTGTAAAACAAAGTTTTTAGGAACTGCCACCTGAACCTGATATCCATGAGAAGTCATACCAACAAACCAGTTCTCATGTTCCCTATTGACCCTCTCACCAATATGAAAAATCTCCGTATCAAATGGTGATGTCACAGTAACAGCCATCGGAATATGACCTCGGGTATTGTCAATGGCATGATATAAAACTTCTGGATCCAAGGAGATGTAAATCACTCCTATAGATTGATCCGTTGCTGGGTCCAGAACTGGAATTCCAAAACTATTGACCTCTGGTTTAAAGGCTTCAGCTGGCAAGACATGACCACTTCTTTTATCCCTTGTTGAAACATAAACTTCTTTAAAATCCTGCAAGACGATTGCAACACCCGTTATAGAGTCATTTTGGACATAAAGATCATCAATATTTTCATACAGAGAAATAGAATTTGACGAAGCTGCTTGGTGCTCCAACAGCCAATAAAAATACTCAGAAGTTGACAAGCTAAAGTACTTATAAACCCCTTGTATCCGGTCTTGATTGGCTACTAAATCTTGCGCCAGTTGGGCTGATTCTCTATAATAATACTCCACCTCATCGACTGTTCGAGTGGTTACACGTTGGGCTACTCTTTGAGCTTCCTTTTCCCGTGAATCCCAGTCAGCGTAAGAGAGTAAGATTGCAAAACTCGCAATAATAATCATCATAACTGAACTGTAGGTTCTTAGAAGCGTATGTAGCCAAAACTGCTTCATTCTATTTTGTCGCCAATTTTTCATGGATACTTTCATAGACCGGTTCCAACATATCACTGATAAAGAAATGCCACATCCCAATTCCTACAAAGAAAAGTAGGGCAGGCATATAGTAACCAATTGCCACAAGTAGCACTGTCCCAAGGAGAACCTTGGCCACAGCCGCTAAGCTCATAAAGATGCCAATTAAGGATAGTTTGAGACTATTTCGATAAGACAAGTCAAAATAAACTTGTAATTTCAAAGATACTGTATAAGCCAAAAACAGCAGGGCAACTACTAGAACATTCAAAAAGGTCGCAATCAAATGAATAATAGTCTGATGAGGCAATTGAACCAAGAGATACAGGCCATAGACCAAAACTAGATCCACCCCTAAAAAGCTATAGAAAATCAGGTTGCTTGAGACGAAATTTTGCTTATAAAGAGACCAAGCCTCCTTCAAACTGTATTCCCGAAAGCTATAACCATGTTCTGCATACAGGCTCATCAAGGTGGCACTAGCCGGCGCTAGACCAAGGATAATCCCTCCCACCAAGGTTAGTAGCCAAAAGAAGGCTGTCGCAATCATCCCTAAAAAGAAACGATTAAAGACAAAGTCTAAAAATCTACCCATGATATCCCCCTAAAAATAACTATGAAACTATTATATCATATTTCAAGCGTTTTCAAAAACTTCTAGTATCCATTTACAATCCCATCAAACCGTGGTACAATGAGAATTGTGAAAAAATTATCAGGAGACAATTCATGAAAAAATCTATCTTAACTACACTGCTTTTTGCAGTTCTTTACTTCCTCTGCATGGGGATTGGTGTCCTTTTGGGCAATCTCTTTGACCAAGCTGGAAACATGTTTTATGCGCCTGCCTTTACTGCCCTTGTCGGCGGTAGCGTCTATATGATCCTAGTCGCAAAAGTTCCGCGCTTTGGAGCCATTACCACTATCGGCCTTGTCATTGCCCTCTTTTTCTTGGGAACTAAACACGGTGCTGGTGCCTTCCTTCCTGGAATTATCTGTGGTCTCCTAGCAGATGCAGTAGCTAGCCTCGGAAAATACAAGGACCAAACAAAGAACTTCCTTTCTTTCATTCTCTTTGCTTTTAGCACATCAGGACCAATCCTAATCATGTGGATTGCGCCCAAAGCCTATATGGCAACCCTTCTAGCAAGAGGAAAATCCCAAGAATATATCGACCGTATCATGGTCGCGCCAAACCCTGGAACCATCCTTCTATTTATAGCAAGTATTGTCATCGGAGCCCTAGTGGGTGCCTTAATTGGACAAACCTTGAGTAAAAAATTGGCACAGAAAATCTGATTACTAAAAAAGAGCCAGGCGGCTCTTTTTTATTTATGGCTCAATTTTTTGGTCAAGAAATCTCCCAAGAATTGGATCGCAAAGATAATCAAAATGATAATGATGGTTGCCAAGATGGTCACATCGTGATTATAGCGGTTAAATCCATAAGCGATGGCTACGTTACCGATACCACCAGCTCCAACCGCATCAGCCATAGCTGTTTCACCGACTAGTGAAATCAAGGTTACAGTCGTCACACGGATCAAATCTGGAAGGCCTTCTAGTAAGCCTGATTTTCCTAGGTTAAAATTTTTTACCCGAAAAACTTCTTTTTTCTAGTGATAAAATCAACCCTATCACACTCACTACCAAAAACACCCACCAACAAAGCCTGATATCTTGTAAAGCTAAGAAGGAAAATACAGACATCCCCAAGGGTAATGTTAGGGAAAAAATCATACTCAAGAGATTATTACTTCTAGCTAATACATCCGCACTCAAATTAGACAATAACAGAGCATCTAATTTAGGCATTGATTTCGACATCAAATACATGACAAAGGCTAAGCAGGCAACACCTACTAGAGGAGAAAAATCTAAAATATTAGCAGTAGCAAGTAATACAAACAGACTTGCATTGAGCGATAGCAAACTTGAAAACGACAATTTTCCAAAATAATCATGGGGGGTTAGGCTACCAAGAATAGCTCCTCCCAAGCTAACACATTCAATTAAAAATAGGGCTTGAGCATAGCTGAGATGATATATAGTATGATCTAATAAGTAAAAGTGATAAATACCTCCAACAGCTCCCCCCAAAGTATTCATCACCAAAATGACAAGGATCATTTTAAGCAATGATTTACTTTCTCTCTGTCTAAAGATATCATCCATGTCCGCATAGATTGCCTTAACTTGTTGAAGTAAACGAATCGACTCATTCTCTACCGTTACAGACAAATACGTCAATTCTCTTCTATTTTTGAACAAAATAAGAGAAGATAGTAAAAAGAAGCCAGCATTCATAATTGCAACAAAAGAAAAATTTTGGTGGCTTGTTGTGAGTAACCACACTCCTAAGGCTTGACCTCCTAGATTTAATAAATAGGAAACAAACTGAGTAAAGGAATAAGCTTCATAGAGCTTATCTTCCGAAATATTATACTGGATAATCGGCATACGCAGGCCTGCTGTATAATCTGATAAAACATCTGAACAGATATTAACCATACAGATAAAAGCAAACGTTACAAAGTTCTGGTCATGAATCACACTAGCAATCAAAAGAAATAGCAGACTTTGCACACAACCAACCCAGATAATTGTCCCTGCTTTATTCCGAGTATGATCAGCCTTCATCCCAACATAAAAAGTAAATAGAAAAGGTAAAATCGTAATCATATTCGCCATAAATACTGCTATATTTTTAAAGGGTAGACTCGCAGCATAAACGATAAATACCAGATTATAAATATAAGCTCCACTTGAGCTCAAAAACCTTGATAAGGTCAGTATTCTAAATAAATGATGTTTTAAAAATAGGTTCATAGCAGGCCTTTCTCACATTTCAAAGAGTATTCTATTGAAGCCAGTATAACAAAAAAAGCGGGTCTCCCCACTTTTTTGTAATATATTTTTTCTGAAAATAGAAACTCTAGCGCCTAGATACTACTAATTATCAATCCATCTACAAGGCTATTTATTTTTCATCGGTCGATGTAATGAGAATATATTACAAATCTTTATTTGAAAGCTGATTTGCAAAATAGTTTTCATAATATCTTGCACCATCTACATACTCTAAATCTTGTAAGATTGTAATGCCTCTTTGGATTTTTTCAAGCCCCTTATTTTCTACTTTAAAAATAGTATCATAATACCCTTTAGCAATCATATAAATGATTTTTAGATAAGCTTGAGATTCTGGTAAATCTCGTTTTTCAATCTGAAAAACAAAATAGTCTGCTTTTAATTTATCCTTTTCCTCTATCGCTTTAAAGAGTCCATTAATCAAAATAGTGTCAATACCAACTTTGTTACTCGGTAAAGAGCCTAATAAATCCGTCTTTTGTAACATCTCCCTAGAATATTTAAAATAGAGGGGCAGAGGAAACAAAGTAGAAATCGTTGAAAATAGTTCCAATTCATAATTTCCCCAGATATCAATAGTAAAAAAATAGTCGTAGAGAAAAGTCAGTTCTTCATCCGTTGCTCTTATTTCTGAATCAAAAAACACAAGAAGGCTTTTGATACGAATCATTTGTAAAAGATAGCTCTTTTCACCACTTAATCTATACTTTTGAGTCGTCTCTTCATACAAGGAATGGAGAGAATCAATCCCTTCTCTATCATATAGTTCCCAGAGATTTTCTTGAAAAGCCAAAAACTTTTTCTGAGAAAAACCACGTACCAAGTACATAAATTCATTCAAATCAGAGTTAATGTTATCTAAGGCAGTAATCAATTTCATAGAAGATAATTCTGCTTCTCCACGCTCAAATTTGCTCAGCATGGAATAAGTAAACTCTCCTCCCGTCGCCTCCTGTAGAGATACATTTCGACTCTTTCTCAATTCTTTAAAAACTTCTCCCAGATTTTGCATATTGACTCCCCACAATTCTTAACTCTCTTACTCATAAAAGTAACAATTGATAGCAACCAGTACAGAGAATTTTAAGTCTTGACTATAACGACAACTCCTATGAATGATGTACAGATGGCCTAATTCTCTTTATTTATGGCTCAATTTCTTGGTCAAGAAGTCTCCCAAGAATTGGATAGCAAAGATGATCAGAATGATAATGATGGTTGCCAAAATGGTCACATCGTGATTATAGCGGTTAAATCCATAAGCAATGGCTACGTTACCAATACCACCTGCTCCAACCGCACCCGCCATGGCTGTTTCACCGACTAGTGAAATCAAGGTTACAGTCGTTACACGGATCAAATCTGGAAGACCTTCGGATAGGTAAACTCCTACGATGTCCCAGAAGGTCGCTCCACTAGCTTGAGCTGCCTCAATGACACCACCATCTAGCTCAGCCAATACCACCTGTACTTGACGGGCAAAGAAGGCAAAGACTGCAAAAGATAGCGGTACGATAGCCGCATTTGGACCAATGCTTGTCCCTACAATTAGATGGGAGAAGGGTGACAAGACTGCCAAGAGAATGATAAATGGTACCGCACGGAAAATAGAGGTAATCTTATCTAAAATCCAGAAAACGACCTTATTTTCCAAGACACCACCTGGCGCTGTCAAAACAAGGAAAAGACCTGCCACTAGCCCCAAGAACCCTCCGATGATGAAAGAAAGAACTGTCATATAGAGGGTTAAGTAGATGGCTGTTCCCCAGCCTGCTTGACCAGCCCAACCCATCTTATAGACATTTGGCAAATAGGTTTGAATCAATGATTCCATCTTACTGTCCTCCCTTCAATACTTTTAGTTGTACGCCTGCTTGACGAATGGCTTCTTGAGCGCCTGCTAGCGCTGCTTTTTCACCAGACAGTACCACAACCAATTCTCCAACAGGAGTACCATCGAGGATTTCGATATTTCCATAGAGAATATTAGCCGTTACTTGGTAATGCTTGTACAATTCATTCAAAAGTGGCTCGTCTGTTGAAGCACCTGCGTACTTGAGTTGCACCAAAAGGCTGTTTTCAGACAAGTGTTCCACAATTTCTTGCTTCTCGATTTTGACCATGGCTTCGTCAATACCTGTAGCTGTTGAGATAAAGTCTTGAGTCAAAGGTTGTTTAGGGTCTGAGAATATTTCAAGGACGCTGCCCTCTTCAATCAAATGCCCGTCCTGCATAACTGCTACACGATTGGCGATGTCTTTGACAATCTGCATTTCATGCGTAATCAAGACAACAGTTAAGCCTAATTTTTGGTTCAAATCTTGCAACAAGGCCAAAATCTGCTTTGTTGTCTTAGGGTCAAGGGCAGAAGTTGACTCATCTGAAATCAAGATTTTTGGATCATTTGCCAAGGCACGCGCAATGGCCACACGCTGTTTTTGCCCTCCAGATAGTTGTGAAGGGTAGTTTTCAGCACGGTCTGCTAAGCCAACCAAATCCAATAACTTAGCTACTTTAGCCTTCTTTTCTTCCTTGCTGAGTCCAGAGTGTTTAAGGGCAAAGGCTACATTCTCCTCTGCTGTCTTTTGGCTCATCAGGTTAAAATGCTGGAAAATCATTCCAATATCTTGACGTTTACGACGCAACTGCTCGGCCGTCAAGGTCACCTTGCCATCAAAAATCACATCGTCATCAATGGTAATTTTCCCTGCAGATGGCTTTTGCAAGAGATTAATCACCCGTACAAGGGTTGATTTCCCTGCTCCAGAATATCCAACGATTCCGTAGATATCCCCTTCTTGGATGTGAATGGTCACATCCTTGACCGCTGTGATGGTTCTCTTCTTTTGGTGAAAAGTCACATCGATCTGATCTAACTTGATAATATCTCTACTCATAGCTTCTAATCAGCTCCTCTACTAATTCAATATGGGTGTAGTAATCGGCGATTCGCACGTTCTCATCTCCACCGTGGTCTCGGCTATTGGCATTCCCTAAACCGAAGGCCACCATTGGCACCTCTAGGGCATCAAAGACCGTATGCATAGGCCCTGTCCCTGCTGTCGTCGGCAAGACTGAAACGCCCTGTGGATAGAATTTCTTGGCCAACTCGATTACATTGAGAATGGCTGGTGCGCTCATATCGCTTCGATAGCTCATCTCTCCCAAGGTATAGTATAATTCTACCTTATCAAAGCCATTTTTGTCTAGCTGTTTCCGAATTTTTTCCAGAACATCATGCGGTTCTAGACCAGGAACCAAACGAACCTCTAGCTTAGCACTGGCTTCTGCTGGCAAAATCGTTTTAACCCCTTGTCCTTGGTAACCTGACTGAATCCCTTCGATATTGAGAGCAGGTTCAAAAAAGAAACGTTTTAGAAAGGCTGCGCGATCCTCTTGTAAGAGAGGCAATTCCAAACCATAAATCTGGCTGATTTCCCCTGGATTTCGTTGGGCGTAAGTATCCACCAAGGCCAATTCACGTTCATTTGGCTCTTGAACTTCTTCGTACAAACCTTCAACCAAGATACGGCCATCTGCGGCACGAAGAGACTGTAAGGCTTGAAGGAGATACCAGGGAGCTGATTCCACAACCCCACCATAACTAGAATGGATATCCACATCAGCGCTTTTCACCTTGGCATCAAAGGTCACAATCCCCTTATTTCCACCAGAAATTTCCAGCTGTTCCAAGGCATTTTTGGTTCCTTGTTCCCAGACCAACAAATCTGCACCACGGAGTTTATCCGCATGCTTTTCTAGATACTTATCTAGGTCTGTCGAAGCGGATTCCTCCGCTCCCTCCATGATAAAACTGATATTGACAGGCAGGTCATCATGGTGCTGCATGTATTTTCTCAAAGCACTCAAACGAGCCGTGATATGACCCTTGTCGTCATCAACCCCACGCCCATACATAAAGCCATTGCGGACCGAAAGCGTAAAGGGATCCTCTGTCCACACCTGATCCCCATCCGCTGGCACAGTGTCATAGTGGTTATAGAAAATCAGGGTCTTGGCATCTGGACGCGAACTCTTGAAATGTGCCATGACAAAGGGCGCCGTATAAGTCTCATCAATCTCCACTTCAGCCCCCACACGCTTGAAAATCTCACCCAGATAGTTGGCAACTTCTTTGAGACCCACCTGTTGGGCAAAGACCGATTTCTTAGAAATCAAGGTACGCAAAACCTCAAAATAATGCTGGGCTACATGATCCTTTTCAAATTTTTCAATCTGTTCTTGTTCGCTAGGAAAAACCATATTCTCTCTACCTTTCTATGAACTACTCTTCCTGACAATCCATGCTCTATACAAAAGCAAGAGGTGGAATTTTCTCTCCCACCTCCCTGTTTCTTATTACCAAACTGGTTGATCCAAACCGTCTGATGTTTCTTCGATAACTTTTTTCACTTCATCTGTGTGGTAAGCTGCGATCACTTTCTTGATAGCATCAGCTTTTGGTGATGTTTCCCAATCTTTTTTCGCAACGATGATGTTGTACCATTGTTTTGAATTTTCATCAGCTTGTTCTTTGAAAAGTGCTTTCTTGTAGTCCAATTTTGCTTCTGTAACGAAGGTATTGTTTACAACGGCAGCGTCAACTGATGACAATGAACGAGCTGTTTGGCTAGCATCCAATTCAGTGATTTTCAAGTTCTTTGGATTTTCTTTGATGTTAGCAACTGTTGCAAGAGCAGTTCCAGAAACATCCAATTTAATCAAGCCAGCTGATTGAAGCAAGTAAAGTGCACGACTTTCGTTTGTAGCGTCGTTTGGTACAGCGATTTCTCCGTTTGCTGGGATGTCTTCTACTTTAGTGTACTTGTTGTCACTTCCATTCAAACCTGAGTAAAGACGGATTGGAGAGATGTAAGTATCTGCAATCGCTACAAGGTCTTTTCCGTTTTCTTTGTTCCAGTTGTTCAAGAAGTTATAGTGTTGGAAAGCGTTCAAATCTACTTCGCCATCAGCAGTTGCCTTGTTTGGTTGTGAGTAGTCTGTGAACTCTGTAAATTCCAAAGTAATACCGTCTTTTTTAACTAATTCTTGAACTTTATCCCAACGAGCTTCTTCAGAACCGCTACGGTTAACAGTTGCGATTTTGATAGTTGTTGCATTGTCTGCTTTCTTTTCTGAGTTTCCGCAAGCTGCAAGAGCCAAACCTGCGACTGTAGCAAGGGCTGCTACACCAAGCCATTTTTTAATTTTCATGATTCTTTCTCCTTAAAAATAATACCGTACTAGTATCTCACAATTTGTTTGATTTCACAAATTGTTATTAGATAGTCAGATATATAGCTTAAAACTATATCACTAAAAATTGAGAAATCACCCACCTTACTCAGAATGGATGATTTCAAGAAATTATTTAATATCAGCTTCTGCTGGTAGATAAGTGTCTCCGAAGAATTGTTTAGACAATTTTTCAAGGGTTCCGTCTTTGTAGAGTTCTTGGATGCGTTTGTCTACAAATGTTTTCAACTCATCTTGACCTTTGGCAAGAAGTGGGTAAACGTAAGGTTGTTGGTCGCTTGGAAGTTCGATAACTTTCAAGTTGTCCAAACCTTGGTTCTTGATAACTGTTTCAACACCGATTTTATCAAAAATCTTGTAGTCAAACTGGCCATCGCTCAAACGTCCCATGATTTGTTGGAAGTCAGCTCTAGTATAGTTAAGGACAGTTGGATTATCTGAGTGTTGTTTGTTGTAGTCTTCTAACTGTTTAGCAGATGTTGTCCCTTGAACAACTTCTGTTGATTTTCCACCGATATCATCAAGCGATTTGATGCTAGAATCATCTTTTTTCACTACAAGAACGTTAGGGTTTTTAGCGGTTGGCGCTGCGTAAAGGTATTTTTCAGCACGTTCTTTAGTGTAGCTGATGTTGTTAACGGCCATTTGGTAACGGTCAGCATCAAGTCCTGCAAAGACACCTGACCACTCAGTCTTCTCAAACTTGACATCATACTTGTCAGAGTCTTTAAAGATAGCGCGAACCACTTCAATTTCATAACCAGTCAATTCACCATTTTCTTCATAGTTGAATGGTTTTGGTGAAGCATTGGTTGCAACGATAATTTCTTTCTTGCTAGCTGCTTCTCCTTCTTTCTTAGCACCACCTGAACAAGCTGCTAACACACCTGCAGCAACAAGGCCTAAGGCAGCAAGAGATGAGTATTTAACGATTTTTTTCATGTCATTTCCTCCAAAATAGAATACCTTATAATCTTAACAGAAAAAGAGCATTTACGCCATTATATGATATCTATCTCTGTGATAGGTTTTCTTTATGGCTAATTTATACTCAATGAAAATCAAAGAGCAAACTAGGAAGCTAGCCACAAGCTGTACTTGAGTACGGTAAGGCGACGCTGACGTGGTTTGAATTTGATTTTCGAAGAGTATTAAAAGACCAAACGCAAGACTCCAATCAAGACCACTCCAAAGAGAACTGTGCCGACTAGATTACGGTAGCGAAAGGCTACCCAAGCTGTTGGAAAGACTGCTAAGAAGTCCAGCCATTTGATTTGAGGAAGACTCCCAACCTTGCCTGTCACTACGCTTGAAAGAATCAAGGCAAAGATAATAGAAACGGGCAAGAATTTCAAAAAACGCTCAACGATTGCAGGCAAGCCCTTATACTTGACCAAGATGAAGGGAATCATACGGGGAATCCAAGTCACTAAGCCAGAGAAAATAACTGCTAATAAAAGATACTTACTGACCATCTAAAACCACCCCCATTGTACAACCAAGTAGCGTCGCAAACAGAACAGCTAATGACTGAGACACCACTGCCAAGAGTAAAAAGAAGGACACCGCAACAACTGCTAGAATAATAAGCAGATTGCGGACAGGAATCCGTCTTTGCATAATCTGGAATTGCGAAGCAAAAATTCCAATGAACATCCCAACCAGGGCAAAATCCAAGCCAAAGATTTCTGGATTTGGCAGCAGACCACCCAGAGCCGTTCCGACAACTGTCCCCACAAACCAAGCCACATAGCTGTTGAGATTGTTTCCGTGCATCCACATAGGATTGACCTTGTCTGTATGGGCCAATTCGCCCATCAAAACACCATAAGTCTCATCTGTCAAGAGGCTAGACATACCGATATTTTGCCAGAGACTGGTATGACGGAAATAGGTTGATGCGTGCAAGCTCAACAAAAAGAGACGCAAATTGATCAAAAAGACCGTCATAGCAATAGCTGCCACAGGAGCTTGAACCGCAATCAAGGCCAACATGGCAAACTGGGCGCTCCCAGCATAAACAAAGAGGCTCATCAAGCCCATCTCCACAGGTGTCACATAGGGCGCACCGATAATCCCACAGGCCAGGCCGATACTGACATAACCAAGGGCTGTTGGCATGGCTGCCTGCGCCCCCTCCCAAAATCCTTTTTCTTTCATCTTTCTCCTCATATCGTCTTAATAAATGGGCTGAATCAGTTCCAGCCACAGCATGGACTATTATAACACATTCAGGAAAGAGAAAAAAGTCTGCTGATTGTAATCAGACAGACTCCATTTTATTCTTATTTAATCTTGAAGAATTGAACAATTGCCACAATACCTTGATAAATAAAGACAAAGGCAATGGTGTAACTAATATAGAGACCGGTCATCAATGGGTATCCCATCATGATTAAACCTGCTACGATTCCTAAAATCCCCATCCAAACTAGAGGGGTACCTACCGATTTATCCGTCTTACGAACCTTGAAACCAACGATAGTTTTTGTAATACCATTTGTCAAGGCCCATAAAGAAATGATAAATGGTACAAATGTTACCATTTCAATAAAGCTACCTGAGAATAAGGTAAGAGCGAGGATGAGGGTAACAATTCCTCCAAATAAATTCCAGCCATGCTTTTCTTCTGATTTGAAGTATTGTACAATCTCAGAAATCCCTTGAACTGCAAATACAAGTGCAAACAAGAAAGTCATGGAAGCCAAGCTAATAAGAGGATGTGCAAACATATTAAAACCTGCAAAAACTGCAAAAATACCCGCAATTAGTAACAACCATTTCCAAATTTTCGACATTATTTTTCTCCTTTTTTAGAGGAATCTTCCTCTAGTATTCCATAAATCATCATATCCAAAACCTGTGATAATTGATGTTCATATCCTGAAACCAAGTTAGATAGAGGTCTGATTTCCCTGAAAAATTATGATACAAAACTCCTTTGGCAATACCATCCACTTTACAAAGTTCATTGATGACAAAACCTTGATAGCCTTTTGTAGCAAATTCAAACAAAGCAGCGGTAATGATTTTCTCTCTTCGTAGTCTTGTTTTTTCTTCTTTTCTCATGTATTTACCTCTACATTTTTTAATTATAAACCGATTGGTCTAAAATGTCAAGCAACTTTCTCAAAAATTTAACAGTCTGCTGATTGTAGCCATCATAAACAGACTGGAATCCAGTCTCAAACATATAATATACACATTCTTCGCTAAATGTTTTCACGGATATTCAAGAGTATGATAAAGGCAGCTAGAAGAAATAGCAATAAAACAAAGCTAACTGCCAGAGTTCCAAAGCTAGTAGCAATGGTTACCAAAGCTATTGTAAATAAGCTAGGTAAAACAACTGTAATGGCGCCGATAGAGGATTGAACTGCTCCCATTGACTCCTCAGGTATTTGTTTAAAAATGAGTTCCTGTAATCGAGGAGAGAGGATACCTGCGAAAAAGGCATCCAAGGCACTAAAGATAAGAATCCAGTCAAAACGAACTGCCACAAAGCCAACTAAAAGGAGTAATTGGATAATAAGCGAGGCATATAGGGCTAGTTTTATGGAGATTGTATTCTTCAGATAGCCACTCACAAGGCTTCCGACAATAAGGGCTGACAATTCAAGGGTGGATAACAAGGCAAGAGATTGACCTGTTTGTAAATTCAAAAAGGGCTGATTCCTCAAAAACAGAGTAGAAACAGGAACTGTAACATTTATCACTGCTTGACTAATAGAGATAATAAACAAAACCAAGAGCACCTTATTCATATTCCATATCAATTTTGATGATTGGAGCAGATGCTGGCAAAAGGATTTTACAGAGAGTCCTTCTTGATAGCTAATCGTTTTTTCTACTTTCAAGAGGTCTGTTTTTATGAAAAGAATACCTAAAAATGCGATTAAAAAGGTCAGAGCATTCAGTAAGGAAATAGACTGGATAGATAGAATACCTAGTAAGACTCCTCCTAGAATATTACTGATTGTTTTCACTAAACTAACAGTTGACTGTTTAAATCCAATAGCTTCTGCCAGATGGTCTTGCCCAATAATTCTAATGAAAATCGGAGTGAGCATGGCGCCTGAAAAATAACTCAATGTGTCAGATAAGAGGTTAATCAGACAAATAAATGCTACTAATAACAAGGAAAAGGACTGCCCTGAAAGTGATAAAGAAACGATAGAGTAAAGCAAAAATTTTGCAAAACTAATCATTGTATATTTTAGGACACGATGATGTTGAAAATCCGCCAAAACTCCCAGAAAGATTTGCAGAACTTGAGGAAGGGTTTCTGAAATCGTGATCAGTAAAATCGCCAAAGGGGCAAAAGATGCATCTGCCACATAATTCAAAAAGGCCAGATAAAAAATCGTATCCCCAACCGTTGAAATCCACTGGTTGATGGTTAATTGCCTAAAATCTCTATTTTGAAGAAATACTTTCATCACAACTCCTTTTTGAATTCAAATGGGAATCTTTCCCCAAGGATAGACCACGATACTACTAACAACCAAAATTACAGTAACATCAAAAGCTGACCAATGCCATTGTAGACTATATGCAATCCAATAGGCCAATAAATTGACTTTGTTACTCTAAATAAGACTGCAAATATAAGGCCGCCACCCATATAGTAGACAAAGTCTGTCAAGACCCAACCATGACTACTAATGTGCAAGATTCCAAATAATATAGCTGATCCGAGTACATCCAGTCCCCATTTCTTCCCTTTTTCCAGAGCAGTCATCACTAATCCACGATAAATCATCTCTTCAAAAATGGGGCCTGCAATCACAGGATAAAAAAAATACATCAAAAATGCCGTAGCTCCTGTAAAAGTAGGAGCAGCATGTTGATAAGAAATTTCATTTCGAGTAGGTGGAAAAATAAAAAATGTAACAAAATTCCAAATAACAAAAGCAAGAAGAGCTAGAAAAGAATAGAAAAGATAGGACCCTTTAAACTTTCTACTATTGATTTGTTGCCATCTCCCTGACTTAGTCATAGCAAAAAAAGCAAGAAGAACTACAAGAAAATTCAACATCATATCCGACAAATAGTAGGCAAAGTCAGATAGACCAGTAACAAGGTTGCTGCGTAAAACTAGACCACTGAACTTCTGGTCAGCAATAACTAGTAGAAAAGCTATAAACAAGTAGTAGCGTGAGATTATCTTTTTCATTCTATTTTCTCCTATACTATGAAATAAAGATAGTATAACACGAAAATTGGCTTATTTTAAAAAATCGCATATTTGACATTTTTGCTTATAAAAATTTCAGATTTGCGATTTTGGTATATTTGATTATTTCACTGGTATAATAAAGTTATCACTAATTAAGGAGTGGAGCAACTATGAAAAAACAAATTTTAACATTATTGACAATCGTTGCTGAGATTATTATCATTTTCCCGTTTCTAACTAATCGATAAGTTCTTTGTATTGCTGAAAACGCAATGCGAAGAGGGCTGTTAATTGTGGATTTTCTAATACTTGCAGAGATTGGATAAAGTGTTCAATCTCTTTTTGATTGTTTCCTTTGGTTTGAAGGAAAATACTCATTTTCTTTAAAAATTGCCTCAATACTTTTTCAAAAACATCGTATGGACGAAGCATACTCTCCAGCTCAGCTTCAAAGATTGGGATGTAAGAGAAAAGTTTGCGCTCCATGAGCTCTGATATAATATTCAGAAATCCACTTTTCATATACAGTCTATTATGTACCAACTCTTTAAATTCCTTAGATTTCTCAAGTAAAGTGGTTGATAAAAATATCAAATCTTGATTGCTCAAGAAAGGCATGGTATTACAGAATATATAGAGTTCAAACCAGGTCCAAGACTCAATAGCGTAGAGGTAGGTAGTTAAAAACTCGCTATCCTCCTCTGCTAGCGGATAGCTTTTATCTAAGGAATGGATAGCATCTTTAATCACAATGGCATTCAAACGACGATAGGTCTCTGCCATCTGTTCTTGCTTGATTTTCTCCAACAGTTGCTCTAAGCCAGCGATATCTTGGTGGGCAAAGCGATCCACAACCTTTCTGCCAAATCGCATATGTGGAGATTCTTGATAGTTGTTGAGTTTGTGCCCAAATTCATCAAAGGTCACATTGATCCCTTGGATTGCTAATATGAGCTTATCCGCAGACAGCATAGACTGCCCTAGTTCAAACTTGGACAACTGAGAAGCTGTTAGTCCAGCACAAGCCACATCTGACTGCTTGAGCTTTCTCGCCAAGCGCAATTCCTTGTAAAATTCTCCTAATTCCATTCTCTCAATCATCTGACCACCTCCTATTTTTTATATAGTATATCATTATTTACAATCATTTGTCGAAATATTCTGACACTTTAGCGAGTGAAAAAGCCAGCCTTAAGCTGACTCTTTATTCCATCGTATCAAAAGCAAGACTTGGTTTGGCATTGAGGTCCAAGTCTGCGAAGTTTTCTTTATTCCACTCGCTGACGCTGGCATAGGCAATCATTCCTGCATTGTCTCCGCAAAGACGCAGAGGTGGAATGATGACCTTGACATCTGTGATTTCAGTTGCTAGGCGTTCTCTGAGACCTTTATTGGCTGCCACACCACCTGCCACGACAAGGGTTTTAACAGGGTATTTCTCCAAAGCCTTCTTGGTTTTTGCCATGAGAATATCCAGGACAGCTGCTTGGAAGGAAGCACACAAAGCCTCTGTGGACAAGCTTTCTCCCTTTTGCTCGGCATTGTGGTGAAGATTGATAAAGGCAGATTTCAAACCTGAGAATGAAAACTCCAGATTATCCTCCTTAATCATGGCACGGGGAAAATCATAAATATCCTGCCCCTGATGAGCCAGCTCGTCAATCTCACGACCTGCAGGATAGGTCAAACCCATGACACGGCCAACCTTATCATAGGCCTCACCCACTGCGTCATCTCGCGTTTCTCCAACAATCTTGTAGTCACCAGCTTCCGAAACATAAACCAACTCTGTGTGTCCACCGCTGACTAAGAGGGCTAGTAAGGGAAAGTCCAACGGCTCCACGCTCTGAGCTGCCATGAGGTGACCAGCCATATGGTTAACAGGGATAAGTGGAAGTCCATGTGCCCAAGCAAAGGCCTTGGCAGCTGACAAGCCAACTAGTAAGGCTCCGACCAAGCCCGGTCCATAGGTAACCGCAACAGCTGTCACGTCGTTTTCAGTAATTCCTGCTTCTGCTAGCGCCTCCTCGATACAGGCTGTAATGACCTCGACATGGTGACGACTGGCTACTTCAGGCACTACGCCCCCAAAACGTTTGTGGCTCTCAATCTGACTAGCAATGACATTGGACAAGAGCTCATCGTTGTTTTTCAAGACGGCAACACTAGTCTCATCACAGGATGTCTCAAATGCTAAAATATATCTATCCTTCATCTATTTCTCTCTTCATGATAATAGCGTCCTCGACTGGGTCATGGTAGTAGGCTACTCTCTCCGCGATGACTGCCATTTTTTCTTTCTTGTAAAATGCTTGCGCTCGGTGATTTGACTTTCTGACTTCGAGGAAAATCTCCTTGTCTGTCGGCAATTGAGCAAACAAGGCTGACGCAATTCCCTGACCCTGATAGTCTCCTTTAACAGCGATTTGCAAGACTTCTGCCTCAAAGATATTTTCCTGCACAGCTAGAAATCCAATCACTTCTGCCCCATCATAAGTCAGAGCATACCAAGTCTGATCTTGGGACAGGTCTGCTTGGATTTGTTCCAGCGTCCAAGGACTGACTGGGTAAACAGCTGCCATAACAGCGTAGATGGCTTGAGCCAAGTCAGGTTGCTGTTGGATTCGTTTGATTTCTATCATAGGCGTTTAATGTAAGACTCGCCAGACTCGGTGTGGTTCTTGAGCCAGTTTTCCTCAGCCTCAACGCGTTTGAGGTAATTTGGCACAAAATCGTGCAAGGAGTCTGCTTGCTTATCCCATGCCCAAAGAGCAAGATTGGCTGCATTTGGCAAGGTTTCTTTGTAATTAGTCCTTGGCAAGTGTTCTTGAATCTGCTCCACAAAGGGGCCAACTTCTCCGACAAAGGTTACCTGACTAGCCCCCTTGATTAACTCAATCACTCGCTCAAAAGGCAGGTGCGCTTCTGGCATGACAGGTTTGGCATTTTCATAAAATCCTGCATAAACATTGTTGCGACGCGCATCCATCAAAGGAACGAACAAGCCTTCTTGTTGGTAGGGCACCAGAGCCAAGAGGCTAGACATACCAACTAACTCGATGTTCAGAGTGTGAGCCAAGGTCTTGGCAGTTGCTACCGCAATTCGCAAACCTGTGTAGCTACCTGGCCCTTCCGCTACCACGATTCGGTCCAAATCCTTGGGTGTCCAATCCAAACTTGCCATCAAAAAATCGATGGCAGGCATGAGGGTAATACTGTGATTTTTCTTGATATTAATCATCGTCTCGGCAAGAACCTGCTTGTCCTCTAAAATAGCGAGAGAAAGAGCCTTGCTGGACGTATCAAAAGCTAATACTTTCATAACACATTCCTATCTTTTTGTCTGCTTACTATTATACTACAAAAGCTGGCACATGGGAATTTTCTTTACCCCCAAACAAAAATGCCCCAGCAGAGCAGGGCATCTAAGCATTTAATCCAAAGTAAAATACAAACCAAACGACATAGGTTACGAGGAGGAGAAAAAGCGAGTAGAGAGTCACAAAGGTAATTTTCCACAAGAACTTGGTTTGTCGTCGTTCCAGTTTGGCAAATAGAAGATTCCCCGCATAAACGCAAGCAACAAAAACAATAAAAGCTACCAAGCGAGCTCCGATAGCAAAAGCAAATAAGTTATACATAGGGCAACCTCCTTGACTTAAAATCTATATGGAATTATGACAAACAATAAAACTCATTTCCGTTATCAACATAACATATTTTCTTTATTTTTGCAAACGATTACCAAAAAAATCGTCCTGTGACTTTCTCGTTTCCGTCTTTTACTAATTTTTCATTTTGTGGTATAATTGAAATAATTGTAACGAATCAAGGTCAATCTAGACACAAAATGGAATGAAATCAAGCAAATCTCTGCTAAAAGTTTGGAATAAGCTGACCTGTAAAATAGAAAGGAACTATATGATTTACAAAGTTTTTTATCAAGAAACAAAAGAACGTAGCCCACGTCGCGAAACAACACGCGCACTTTACCTAGACATCGATGCCAGCTCAGAACTTGAGGGCCGTATCGCTGCTCGCCAACTTGTCGAAGAAAATCGCCCAGAGTACAACATCGAATTCATCGAACTCTTGTCTGACAAATTGCTAGATTACGAAAAAGAAACTGGCGCTTTCGAGATTACGGAGTTCTAATATGGCCTACACTCTTAAACCTGAAGAAGTCGGCGTTTTTGCCATCGGTGGTCTGGGAGAAATCGGGAAAAACACTTACGGGATTGAATACCAAGACGAGATTATTATCGTCGATGCTGGGATTAAATTCCCAGAAGATGACTTGCTGGGTATCGACTATGTCATTCCTGACTACTCTTACATCGTAGACAACATCGACCGCGTCAAGGCTGTTTTGATTACCCACGGACACGAGGACCACATTGGTGGGATTCCCTTTCTGCTCAAGCAAGCAAATGTCCCTATCTACGCTGGACCACTTGCCTTGGCTTTAATCCGTGGAAAACTCGAAGAACACGGCCTCTTGCGCAACGCCAAACTTTACGAAATCAACCACAACACTGAGTTGACCTTTAAAAATCTTAAGGCAACTTTCTTTAGAACCACTCACTCTATTCCAGAGCCTTTAGGGATTGTCATTCATACTCCTCAAGGGAAAATCGTTTGTACGGGTGACTTTAAGTTTGACTTTACACCAGTTGGTGAACCAGCAGACTTGCACCGTATGGCAGCTCTTGGTGAAGAAGGCGTACTCTGTCTCCTGTCTGACTCGACAAATGCGGAAGTGCCAACCTTTACCAACTCTGAAAAAGTCGTTGGTCAGTCCATCATGAAGATTATCCAAGGCATTGAAGGACGCATCATCTTTGCATCCTTTGCCTCAAATATCTTCCGTCTCCAGCAAGCAACTGAAGCTGCTGTTAAGACTGGACGCAAGATTGCGGTCTTTGGTCGCTCTATGGAAAAGGCCATTGTCAACGGAATCGATCTTGGCTACATCAAAGCTCCTAAGGGAACCTTTATCGAGCCAAATGAAATTAAAGACTACCCTGCGGGCGAGGTTCTCATCCTCTGTACAGGTAGTCAGGGGGAACCGATGGCTGCCCTCTCTCGTATCGCCAACGGAACCCACCGTCAGGTACAACTCCAACCTGGTGATACAGTTATCTTCTCTTCAAGTCCAATCCCTGGAAACACTACTAGCGTCAACAAGCTGATCAATATTATTTCAGAAGCTGGTGTCGAAGTTATCCACGGTAAAGTGAACAATATCCATACATCTGGACACGGTGGCCAGCAAGAGCAAAAACTCATGCTCCGCTTGATTAAGCCAAAATACTTCATGCCTGTACACGGTGAATACCGCATGCAAAAGGTCCACGCTGGACTAGCAGTGGATACTGGTGTTGAGAAGGACAATATCTTTATCATGAGCAATGGTGATGTGCTTGCCCTTACCGCAGATTCTGCTCGTATCGCAGGTCATTTCAACGCCCAAGATATCTATGTCGATGGAAATCGTATCGGTGAAATCGGTGCTGCTGTCCTTAAAGATCGTCGCGATTTATCTGAAGACGGTGTCGTTCTGGCAGTCGCAACTGTCGACTTCAAGTCTCAGATGATTCTATCTGGTCCAGACATCCTCAGCCGAGGCTTTGTCTACATGAGAGAGTCTGGCGACTTGATTCGCCAAAGCCAGCGCATCCTCTTCAATGCCATTCGTATCGCACTGAAAAACAAGGATGCTAGCGTGCAATCAGTCAATGGTGCCATTGTCAACGCTATTCGCCCCTTCCTTTATGAAAATACAGAACGTGAACCAATCATCATCCCAATGATCCTCACACCAGATGAAGAATAAAGCAAGAAAACAGCCCCGAAGACGGAGCTGTTTTTCTCTATGCTTTCTTTTGAGATTGAAACTCAATAAAAATCGAAATCAGACTAGAAGGCTAGGCGAAAGCATAACTTGAGTTAGGTGAGCCGAAGCCGACGACGTATTATTTTGATTTTTGAAGAGTTTTAGAAATACTACGATTTTTACCTTCAAGATACACCATCAAAATAGAAATATCTGCTGGGTTTACTCCCGAAATACGGCTGGCTTGGCCGATGGTTTCTGGATTGATAAGTTTGAACTTCTGACGGGCTTCCGTCGCGATAGAATCAATATCATCCCAGTCAATATTGGCTGGAATGCGTTTTTCTTCCATGCGTTTCATCTTGGCAACCTGATCCATAGCTTTTGAGATGTAACCCTCGTATTTGATTTCTGTTTCAATCAATTCGATAATCTTGTCATCCAAGTCCTCTGCTGCTGGCCCGATGAAGGCCACCACATCTTGATAAGAAACTTCTGGACGACGAAGAAATTCCTTGGCTGTCACCGCATCTGTCAACGGCTTGAAGCCCATCTCCTCAACCTTGGCATTGGTTTCCTTGACTGGTTTGAGTTTGATACTGTCGAGACGCTTCATCTCATTGTCAAATTGATTTTTCTTGATCTCAAAACGAGCCCAGCGTTCATCATCCACAAGTCCAATCTCGCGTCCCATCTCTGTCAAACGCATATCAGCATTGTCATGACGAAGAATAAGGCGGTATTCAGCACGACTGGTCAAGAGACGGTAAGGTTCAATGGTTCCTTTGGTCACCAAGTCATCAATCATAACCCCAATATAACCGTCACTACGCTTCAAAATCAACTCAGGCTTGCCTTGGACTTTCAAAGCCGCATTGATCCCAGCGATAATCCCTTGGCCAGCAGCTTCTTCATAACCTGATGTTCCATTCGTCTGACCAGCAGTGAAAAGACCTGAGATTTTCTTGGTTTCCAGAGTCGCACGCAACTGGTGAGGCAAGACCATGTCATACTCAATAGCATAACCTGTTCGCATCATCTCTGCATTTTCCAAACCTTTGATGGAATGAACCAAGTCACGCTGGACATCCTCAGGAAGACTGGTTGAAAGTCCTTGAACATAGACTTCCTCAGTATTGCGCCCTTCTGGCTCAAGGAAGAGTTGGTGGCGCTCCTTGTCCGCAAAGCGCACAATCTTGTCCTCAATCGACGGACAGTAACGAGGCCCCACTCCCTTGACCACACCTGTAAACATAGGCGCACGGTGGAGGTTGTTTTGGATAATCTCATGACTGGTACCGTTGGTATAGGTCAACCAGCATGGCACTTGGTCTTTGACATAATCCTCATCTCGTGAAGTGTATGAGAAATGATTAGGCGCTTCGTCTCCTGGCTGAATCTCGGTCACATCGTAGTTGATAGAAGAAGCCTTGACACGTGGAGGGGTTCCTGTCTTGAAACGACCAATTTCGAGGCCCAGTTCCTTGAGATTGTCAGCAAGATTAATAGAAGCTAGGCTGTGGTTAGGACCTGATGAATACTTAAGGTCTCCAATGATAATTTCCCCACGGAGGGCCGTCCCTGTCGTCACGATAACAGCCTTGGCAGCATACTCTTGATGGGTAGCTGTACGAACACCGACAACCTTGCCATCTTCCACCAAAATCTCATCAATCATGGTTTGACGAAGGGTCAGATTCTCTTGATTTTCAACCGTCTTGCGCATCTCCTTAGAGTAAAGCTCCTTGTCAGCCTGCGCACGGAGGGCACGGACAGCTGGCCCCTTCCCTGTGTTGAGCATCTTCATCTGGATGTAAGTCTTGTCAATGGTTTTGGCCATCTCGCCACCGAGGGCATCAACTTCACGCACAACAATCCCTTTGGCAGAACCACCGATAGAGGGATTGCAAGGCATGAAAGCCAGCATTTCAATGTTGATAGTCGCAAGCAAAACCTTACAACCCATACGGCTAGCAGCTAAGGAAGCCTCGACCCCAGCGTGTCCCGCACCAATTACAATAATATCGTATTCTTCTGTAAAATTATATGTCATTTCTTAACCTTTCAAAAATTTCTCGTAAATAAGGAACTAACTTCTCCTCCTCTAGAGCTTGAGCCATAGTAACCCATTTAAAGTGCGTATGCTCTTCAGGATCTAATCTGATAATTGGCTTCTCCCCAACCCACTCTGCTTTATAAACTAATCGAGTAAAGACAGTATCCTTAGAAGTATCCAGTTGACTATCTTCGTGAAGAAGTTTGAGCGAACTGCTATCTAGCCTAACTCCCGCTTCTTCAATACATTCTCTAAGAGCTCCATCTCGCGGAAGTTCACCCTTTTCAACCCCGCCACCAGGAATATCCCAGTAAGTTGGATAAACATTGGGTTGTCCTCTTTTAATTTCCGAACGCTGAATGAGCAAATAATCATCTCCACTATGAACAAGTACATGGGCAATAAGCTTAACCATCCTTTTCTCTCCTATTCCTCAAAATGAATGTGTCTTAGTTGGCCGTCCCAATCTGGCAGGGCTGTTTTCAAAAAGGCTGGAACTAGATTGATACCCTTAAGTTTGTCTAAGTCAATCCACTCACAAGGCTGCGTTTTTTCGTCTTCCTGCATGGTCAATGGGGCATCCTCCAGCAAGTCTACCAAATAATGAAATTCGATGTTATGATAGGAAACACCGTCCTGTTCAAAACGATTCTCAACTACAAAGGCTAGTCGCCCAGCCTCAGCTTTGACACCCAGTTCTTCCCTCACTTCACGGACTACCGCTTCTTCCGTTCTTTCATTGACTTGGATCGCACCACCAATAGTGTAATACTTGTTCTTGTCTTTGGTAACCAAAAGCTGATTATTTTGAACAATCAAGGCTGTCGCCCGAACACCAAAGACCGTGTTCCCCACTTTGGTCCGAAAGTCTTGTTGAGTCATTTTTTTCCTTTCCCTTAAACGACACAAAAACAGTCAAAACTCCAAAGAAGTGCAGGACAAAAAGACCTGCAACATCCATGAGCTTTGACCATCATTTCTATTGCTTTTATTATTGTAGCAAATTGAGAAAATTTGTCAATCTATATGTACTGACAAACTTGTCCATCGCGGTAGGCATTGTCAATCAAGCCACCACCGAGACACTCTTCGCCATCGTAAAAGACAACTGCCTGTCCTGGTGTAATCGCGCGTTGTGGCTCCGCAAAGATGACCTCTGCCTTATCCCCTTTGACATGGACGGTCACCTTAGAATCAGGCTGACGATAGCGGAATTTAGCCGTACATTCGAGCGTAAACTCTTCTGGCATGTCACGAGTAAAGTGAACCTGACTGGCCTCTAGGCTGGTTGACATGAGCGAATCATGGTAGAAACCTTGGCCTACATAGAGGATGTTCTTGCTTAGGTCTTTTCCGACAACGAACCAAGGGGCATTGTCACCGCCGTGTTGCCCACCGATACCGAGACCACCACGCTGACCAATCGTATAGTACATCAGACCTGCATGCTCGCCCATATCGCGACCATCCACAGTCATCATGCGACCAGGCTGAGCTGGTAGGTAGTTGCTGAGGAAGTTTTTAAAGTTCTTTTCTCCGATAAAGCAAATCCCTGTCGAGTCTTTCTTCTTAGCAGTCGCAAGTCCTGCTTCTTCTGCGAGTCTGCGAACTTCAGGCTTTTCCAAATGTCCCAGAGGGAACATGGTTTTTTGGAGTTGTTCTTGCGAAAGTTGGCTGAGGAAATAGGTCTGGTCCTTGCCATTGTCCACGCCCCGAAGCATGTGAACAGTGCCATCCTCATCACGCGACACTCGGGCATAATGCCCAGTCGCTACATAGTCTGCCCCCAAGGTCATGGCATAGTCCAAAAAGGCCTTGAACTTGATTTCCTTGTTGCACATAACATCTGGATTTGGCGTGCGTCCTGCACGGTATTCCGCTAGGAAATACTCGAAAACGCGGTCCCAGTACTCTTTTTCAAAGTTGACAGAGTAGTAGGGAATGCCAATCTGGTCTGCCACCGCAGCCACATCCTTGTAATCTTCGGTCGCCGTACAGACGCCATTTTCATCTGTGTCATCCCAGTTCTTCATGAAGATACCGATTACATCGTAGCCCTGCTCTTTAAGCAAGAGAGCCGTCACCGACGAATCAACACCACCACTCATCCCCACGACAACACGTGTTTTAGAGTTATCACTCATGGTAAGTCTCCCATCTATTCGTTTATTCACGATTGAAGGTCGTGTGTGCTTAACGATTGAAGGTCGCTTGAGCAGTATTCATTATAACATGCTTGGTTGGAGAAGACAAGAAAGAGGCTGATATTCTGATATTCTCTTTGATAGAAACAGAAATATAATTACAAAAAGGGCAATGAACAGTTAAATCTCGATTCTACTTATAAACTTATTTATAAAATAAGCTAAAAATGATATACTGTAATGAGGAGGAAGTCGTACATGATCCCTTAAAGATACTACCATCCATGTACGTAGTACGATTGTGAAAAACTACAAAGATATTCTAACATCAAAAAATACTATTTTTACTATCATTATTGTTGTAGGTCTTGGACTTTTAATAGGTTTAGTCATTCATCAAGAACATATCCAAGCAGAGAGAGGAAATATCGCTCTCAGCAAACAACATAAGAATGGACAAGATGTCGAACAAGTAAAAAATGCTATTAAAAACTTCAATATTGATTCTGAAACGATTATAGAGGATTGGAAAAAAATTCAAGAATTAAAGCCAACCTCTGATGAAGGCAAAAAGACATTAGCAGATTTTCTTACTTCTACGGCCGATAAAATCACTAATCATTATACTGAAAAAGCTTTAAAATTGGATATAAAGGAATCCGATAGCCAGTTTGAAGATAAACAAGCACTTGAAACAGCCATCACTTCCTTACAAAAAATACTAGAAATTATTAAAAGTGTCAACTCCACAAGCGAACAAGCTACTATTGATGAAAAAATAAAACCCATTCAAGAACTGATTTCAAAATTCCAAAAGCAAGTTGAAGTCTTGACCAAAAAAGAAGAAGAGCAGAAGTCTAATAAAAAAGAAACAGAAACGACTAGTAACGTTGAGGGAAGAGAAAGCTATTCTTCAGAAGGAGGTAGCTACACTCCAAGCTATACTGAGTCAAATGGGAACAGATATAATTCACAAGCACCTGCAAGCGAGCAATATTCATCTGATGGTGCTAGAAGTGGGGGAAACACTGCTGTCAATACACGAGATCAAGCTACTGATACTGCAGGAGCCCAAGGAGATACGAATACCAATAATAATAGTAATAATGCTGAGGTTCCCGATACTAACAGTAATAATCGCACTAATTCAGCTGGAGAAACTCCAGAATCTCGTCAGCCGTAAGCAATCTTTTATTACTACTATTTAAAAATTGTCTTTTGTCAAATAAAAGCACACAAAAAGAGCCATCCAAGGCTCTTTTTCTATTTCTTAATACCAGCCGTTGTTAAGCCAGAAGTTTTTAGCAGCAGTCCATGAACCGTAGCGTCCTGCAACGTAAGCATCTGCCACACGTTCTTGGTTAGCAGCTGAGTAGTCACCGTTCAAGTATGAATCTGTCAATTGGTAACGTCCGATGTATTGGCCGTTTGTAGCTGTATAGCTACCACCTGATTCTTTTTGTGCAATCCATTCTTTAGCTTCTGCTTCAGATCCACTTACAGTTGCAACTGGTGCTGAAGTTTCTGCTGCAGCAACCGTTTCTTCTGCTGCAGGTGTGCTTGCAGCTGGTGCTGCTTCTTCTACTACTTCTGTAGTTTCTGCTGCTGGAGCTGAAACAGTTTCATCTTGAGCAGCTGGTGCTGCATAAGTAGTTGGCGCTGGTGTTGCAGCAGGCGCTACAGGGCCATCGATAACCAACTCTTGACCAACATAAATCAAATGAATGTTGTCGATGTGGTTGTTTTCTGCCAATTTCTCAACAGTTGTGTTGTGAGTTTCAGCGATTTCTGAAAGTGTATCACCTTCTTTAACAGTGTAAGTTGATGATTCTTGAGCAGATACAAATGATGGAGCAAATACTGTAAACAAGGCAGCTACTCCTGCAAGAGTTGTTTTAATCTTTTTAGTTGTTGATTTCATATTTGAAAATTCTCCTTCTTTCTATAGTTCTATCATACCCTTTAAATATTACCGTTTCTTGACACTTTTATGTAGAAATATTACAAAATTATTTTTTATTTCCCTAAATAAGCTATTTTTTGTTACAAAAGATGCTTTTTTATGCTATTTGTAGTGTAAAAAGGTTTTCATCCACAATTAAAGCCAATACCTTCATTCTTTGATATAATAGAGATAAGAATTTTTATAAGGGGAAACTGATGAAATCACTTCGTTTTCAATCTGTCTTTGATATCATCGGACCAGTTATGATTGGCCCATCTAGTAGCCATACCGCTGGTGCTGTTCGTATTGGGAAGATTGTCTCTTCCATTTTTGATGATACTCCGACAGAAGTCGAATTCCAACTATTTAACTCATTTGCCAAAACCTATCGTGGTCACGGAACAGACCTAGCCCTTGTTGCAGGTATTTTGGGCATGGATACAGATGATCCTGAAATCCCAAACAGCCTGGAGATTGCCCACAAGCGTGGCATCAAGATTGTCTGGACCATTCAGAAAGACAGCAATGCCCCTCACCCAAACACCACTAAAATTACCGTCAAAAATGCTCACAAGACCATCAGCGTGACTGGTATTTCTATCGGGGGAGGGAATATTCAGGTAACCGAACTCAATGGCTTTGCCGTCTCTCTCAATATGAATACACCGACGATCATCATCGTTCATCAAGATATTCCAGGTATGATTGCCCTTGTTACGGAGGCTCTTTCCCGCTATGATATCAATATCGCCCAGATGAACGTTACTCGTGAAAAAGCTGGTGAAAAAGCTATTATGATTATCGAAGTTGACAGTCGCAACTGTGATGAGGCCATCGAAGAAATTCGAAAAATCCCTCATCTCCACAATGTCAATTTCTTTAAATAGGAGGAAGCATGTTTTATTCTATCAAAGAATTGGTCGAGCAAGCAGATCTGGACTTTCAAGGAAATGTCGCAGAACTCATGATTACAACAGAGTTTGAATTGACCGGTCGCGAACGTGAAGAAGTCTTCCTTCTCATGGAACGCAATCTGGAAGTCATGAAAGCCTCTATCCAACTCGGCCTCAATGAAAATAAATCTCGTAGTGGCTTGACAGGTGGAGATGCTGCCAAATTGGATCACTACATTAAAAACGGAAAAACTCTATCAGATTACACGATTCTCTCTGCTGCCCGAAATGCCATTGCAGTCAATGAACACAATGCTAAAATGGGCTTGGTCTGCGCTACTCCAACCGCTGGAAGTGCTGGCTGTCTCCCTTCTGTTCTCACTGCTGCTATTGAAAAATTAGACCTCAGCCACGAGCAACAGCTGGATTTCCTCTTTGCTGCGGGTGCCTTTGGACTAGTCATCGCAAACAATGCCTCTATCTCAGGTGCTGAGGGCGGTTGCCAGGCCGAGGTTGGTTCGGCCTCTGCTATGAGTGCTGCTGCCTTAACTCTAGCTGCAGGTGGGACACCTTATCAGGCCAGTCAGGCTATTGCCTTTGTCATTAAAAATATGCTGGGCCTCATCTGTGACCCTGTTGCCGGCTTGGTTGAAGTTCCCTGTGTTAAACGTAATGCCATGGGAGCTAGCTTTGCCTTCATCGCAGCAGACATGGCCTTGGCAGGTATCGAATCTAAAATACCTGTGGATGAAGTTATCGATGCCATGTACCAAGTAGGAGCAAGCATGCCAACTGCCTTTCGTGAAACAGCTGAAGGTGGACTCGCTGCCACCCCTACTGGTCGTCGCCTCCAAAAAGAAATTTTCGGAGAATAAGTTTATCAAATAGGAGAAATCATGACCTCTATCACAGCGATTTTTTTCGATCTGGATGGAACCCTCGTTGACAGTTCTATCGGGATTCACAATGCCTTTACCCATACCTTTAAGGAGCTGGGAGTGCCTAGCCCTGATGCCAAAACGATTCGTGGTTTTATGGGACCACCCCTTGAAAGTAGTTTTGCGACTTGCCTGCCCAAAGAACAAATTTCTGAGGCCGTGCAGATATACCGTTCTTACTACAAGGAAAAAGGCATCTATGAAGCTCAACTATTTCCTCAGATTGTAGACTTGCTTGAGGAGTTATCGAGCAATTACCCTCTTTATATCACCACTACAAAGAATACTCCAACCGCTCAAGACATGACTAAAAACTTGGGAATCTATCATTTCTTTGATGGCATTTATGGTTCCAGCCCTGAAGCACCCCATAAGGCAGATGTCATTCGCCAAGCCTTGCAGACACATCAACTAGCACCGGAACAAGCCATCATCATCGGAGATACCAAGTTTGATATGCTTGGAGCTCAAGAAACAGGCATTCAGAAATTGGCCGTCACTTGGGGATTTGGAGAGCAAGCAGATCTACTAAACTATCAACCTGATTATATGTCCCACAAACCCTTAGAAGTTTTGGAGTATTTTCAATAACATAGACTGGGCGACAACCCCATTTCAGAAGAAAATAAAGTAATACTCAATGAAAATCAAAGAGCAAACTAGCCGCAGGCTGCTCAAAACACTGTTTTGAGGTTGCAGATAAAACTGACGAAGTCAGCTTAAAACATGGTTTTGAGGTTGTAGATAAGACTGACGAAGTCAGTTACCTATACCTATGATACCTACGGCAAGGCGACATTGACGTGGTTTGAAGAGATTTTCGAAGAGTATAAGTCTCTACATAACAAAACGCATATTACCAAGGTTCTTCTGAACTGATAATATGCGTTTTTCTTTTTTATTCAACGTGGGTTGTTTGATTGGCAAAGGCGATAATGGCTTGCTTCAACTCATCTCCACTAAGAGTGCGGAACTCTTCAATCTTTTGATCGATGGCTTCTAGAGGCATGACATTAACCTTACCAACGAAAATCTTATCCATAACCTGATTGTCAACGAGTTCGGTTGATACCAAGAGTTCTTCGTAAAGTTTTTCGCCTGGGCGGATTCCAACTTCAACAATTGGAATTTCGCTCTCAGTGTGTCCACTTAGAAGGACCATTTTCTTGGCCAAGTCATAAATCTTGACTGGTTTGCCCATATCAAGGATAAAGACTTCCCCATCTTTGGCATAAGCGCCAGCATGGATAACCAAACGGCTAGCTTCTGGAATAGTCATAAAGTAACGGGTCATACGGAAGTCTGTCACCGTTACAGGACCACCTTCAGCAATCTGGCGTTCAAAGACTGGAATGACACTACCACGGCTACCAAGTACATTCCCAAAACGAACTGCACAGTAGGTTGATTGGCTACGTTGGTTAAAGCCAGTGACAATCAACTCAGCCACTCGCTTGGTTGCTCCCATAACATTTGGTGGATTAACCGCCTTATCTGTCGAAATCATAACCATCTTAGGTACTTTGGCTTCATCAACAGCCTTAGCAACGTTGTAGGTTCCACGGATATTGTTTTTGAAGGCTTCTTTTGGATTGCGCTCCATCATAGGAACGTGCTTGTGGGCTGCCGCATGATAAACAATAGCTGGCTTGTACTTTTCAAAGACTTGCAAGAGACGATCATAGTCTTGAATATCTGCGATAACTGGTACATAATCAATCCCTTGGAACTTGCGAATCAATTCATGATAAACAAGGTAGATTGAGTTTTCCCCATGACCGAGCAAAACAATGCGTTCAGGATTGAAACGGCTAACTTGTCGACAGATTTCAGAACCGATTGAACCACCAGCCCCTGTGACTAAGATTGTCTTACCTGTCAGTTCTGCGCCCAGACGCGATTCATCAAGACGAATTTCCTGACGGCCCAAAAGGTCTGTGATATCAATCTTCTGGAAGCCTCCACCTGCTTGGTGAAGTCCTTGAACAACCGTTTCAACCTTAGGCATCTTGTAACATTTGACACCCAGCTTATTACACATCTGCAAGATACGTTCATATTCTGACGGGTCAAGCGACGGAATCGCAACGATAACACGCTCGATTTGATGGCGTTTGGCTAATTCAGGAAGATCCTCATATGAACCCAAAACAGGGATTCCACCAAGTTTTTGACCCTTTTTCTTAGAATCCTTGTCCAAAATACCGACAAGTTCTAATTCACTGGTTGGATGTTGGTAACTATCCATAAAGAGAGCTCCACCATCACCGGCACCAATCAAGAAAGTCCGACGGTGTTCTCCATCACCACTTCCCTTTTTGCGTTTGGAGTAGATTAACTGCCAAGTAATCCGTGGCAATAAAATCAAGAAAGTACTCAACAAGATAAAGAGAAAGATAAAACGGATAGAGAAGAGGGGCAAGAAGGCATAGCAGATACTATATGACAAGATACTGCTAGCAGTCACACCAAAAAAGATTTTCATGAAATCCGTAATCTTGCTGTAACGACTAATACTAGCGTTCAATCCCCAAAATCCAATCATCAATTGATAGAACAGGAAGGCCAAACTCGTATAGATAATGTAGTCAACAGGTGCTGGATTAATCAAGCCGTAGAATAAAATATAAGATACAATGATGGAAACCACCATACTCAAAATATCAAATATTCCCCAGAAAACCTGTTTTTGTTGTTTATTTAAAATTTCCACCAGATCAATCACATAATCTGTGAGTTTTTTATTCATAGAAATTTACTCCTCCTTAAAAGAGTTTTACTATATTGTTATTGTAGCATATTTTAATTTATTTGGCTTATTTTTCCAAATAAATTACTGTTCTCTTGTACTTCTTCTTCCATTTAAATCCTCTAATTAAACCTACAATCGTCCCAAGGCCATAAGCAAAGTGAATGGAAAATAAAAGAAAGGGCATCACAATTAGAAATCCATTTTTATGTTTTAATAAAGTCAGCAAAGTGAGTAATGACAAAAGTAGAAAATAGGCACCTAATAGTAAAGTTATGAATACGAATGTGATCGGTAACAATACTAGACTAAACACAAGACTCAAAACAAATAAACAAGGGACATAGTGAAATAGTGATAAACACTTAGGCTGAACATGTGTTGTCAAGCCAATCCACAAACCATTTGAATATTTTTGATGCAACATTTTCTTGAATGTTGGTCGAATATACTGATAAGATAGAATACTTGGGCTATAACGGATTTTATAACCATGCTCTCGAATTCTATAATGAATATCATTATCTTCAGTTCGTCCAAGTTGCTCATTTACTAAACCGACCTTCTGGAAAACCTCTCGTTTATACATCCCATGAAAAATGGAAGAAACATATCTATCCTCAGAACTATTTCGGTAATTGGCAATGCTACTACCAAACATATTTTCCTCAACAAGATGCAGGATCTCTGCCCATTTTCCCTTTTCTTCAACAATCGTCGGTCTAGGTCCCCCACAAACAGATTCACCTTGTTGAATAACAGCCACATTGTTCATTACAAAACTCTCAGTAACTTTTGAATGGGCATCAATTTTTAAAATAAGATCTCCTACAGAATGTTTAACGCCCAAGTTAAAACCACTAGCTTGATTTTTCTTAGGATTGTTATACAATCTAATTGAGTTAAACTCTATATCTTCCTTTATAAATTCCTGAATGATAGCTGTGGTCCCATCCGTAGACATAGCATTTATAAATAGAATTTCAATATTCTCTTTAGGATAGGTTTGATTTTTTAAGTCTTCAATTAGACCAGGCAAATATTTTTCTTCATTGTATGCACTGATTACAATGGATACGAGAAGACTGTCAACATTTTGAGTCACTACTACTCTCCTGAATTTTTCCTTCCACTATTTTATCATAATTTTCAAGACTTTCCCATTTTTATCTTGAAAGCCAGAAACCTTACTTGACATTATAGGGAAAAAACCTTAAAATAAGCTGTTATTAAAATCAGCTAGAAGAGGTAATATATGAAAAAGCAATCACTCTTTTTTGTTCCAGGTATTATCCTGATTGGTGTTTCCTTGCGGACTCCTTTTACTGTTTTACCCATTATTTTGGGAGATATTTCGCAAGGGCTGGGAGTAGAAGTTAGTTCGCTTGGTGTCTTGACCAGCCTTCCTCTCCTCATGTTTACCCTCTTCTCGCTCTTTTCTACCCGACTGGCTCAGAAAATTGGCTTAGAGCATCTCTTTACCTACAGCCTCTTCTTCTTGACCATTGGCTCTCTGATTCGACTAATCAATCTGCCCCTGCTCTATCTAGGAACCTTGATGGTTGGGGCAAGTATCGCAGTCATCAATGTGCTGCTTCCTAGTCTCATCCAAGCCAATCAACCAAAGAAGATTGGTTTTCTGACCACCTTATATGTAACCTCTATGGGGATTGCGACGGCTCTGGCTTCCTATCTAGCTGTGCCTATTACACAAGCCAGTTCTTGGAAAGGACTTATCATCCTCCTCACCCTGCTCTGTCTAGCAACTTTTTTGGTCTGGCTGCCAAATCACCGCTATAATCACAGACTGGCTCTACAAACCAAACAAAAAAGCAAAACAAAGGTCATGCGTAATAAACAAGTCTGGGCAGTGATTGTCTTTGCCGGTTTTCAATCCTTGCTCTTTTACACCGCTATGACCTGGCTACCTACCATGGCTATCCACGCAGGCCTATCCAGTCACGAAGCTGGCTTGCTGACATCTATCTTTTCTCTGATTAGCATTCCTTTTTCAATGACCATCCCAAGCCTGACAACCAGCTTGTCTACTCGCAACCGTCAGCTCATGCTCACTCTGGTTTCACTAGCTGGTGTGGTCGGCATTTCCATGCTCTTTTTCCCGATCAATAATTTCATTTACTGGCTTGCCATCCATCTCCTCATCGGAACCGCAACAAGCGCCCTCTTCCCTTATCTCATGGTCAACTTTTCACTCAAGACAAGCGCTCCTGAAAAGACAGCCCAATTGTCCGGTCTATCTCAAACAGGAGGCTATATCCTGGCAGCCTTTGGACCGACTCTCTTTGGTTACAGTTTTGACCTCTTCCACTCTTGGGTACCAGCTGTAGCTGCTCTCTTACTCGTCGATATCCTGATGACTGTGGCCCTCTTTACAGTGGACAGAGCTAATAAAATCCTCTAAACTTCTAGTTTTTACTAGGAGTTTTTTATATATAAAAATTTTACACATTTTTCTTGACAGGGCTTTCTTTTAGATGTACAATGTATGTGTAGAAAAATTATATATAAAAATCTTACATATTAGAAAAGGAGGTTTCCCATGTACTTTCCAACATCCTCTGCCTTGATTGAATTTCTCATCTTGGCCGTACTGGAGCAGGATGATTCTTATGGTTATGAGATTAGCCAAACCATTAAGCTGATCGCTAATATCAAAGAATCTACACTCTATCCCATTCTCAAAAAATTGGAGGGCAATAGCTTTCTGACAACCTATTCTAGAGAGTTCCAAGGTCGCATGCGCAAATACTACTCCTTGACAAATGGTGGTATAGAACAGCTCGTGACCCTAAAAGATGAATGGGCACTTTATACAGACACCATCAATGGCATCATAGAAGGGAGTATCCGCCATGACAAGAACTGAATACCTGACTCAGCTAGAACTCTATCTCAAAAAACTGCCTCAGGCTGACCAAATTGAAGCCATGGACTATTTCAGGGAACTCTTTGATGATGCTGGAGTCGAAGGAGAAGAAGAACTCATCGCTAGCTTGGGAACTCCCAAAGAAGCAGCCCACGAAGTTCTCTCCAATCTTCTCGATAAAAAAATCAATGAAGCGCCCGCTCAAAAAAATAACCGACAAATTTTACATATCGCCTTGTTAGCCCTCCTTGCAGCACCCATCGGTATTCCTCTGGGAATCGCCATCCTCGTGGCTCTGTTCGGAATTCTTGTGGCTGCTTTGACTGTCATTCTGGCTTTCTTTGCAGTTTCCATACTTGGTATCATCGGCGGATTTCTATTTTTAGTTGAAAGTTTCACTGTCCTCGCCCAAGCTAAATCAGCCTTTATCTTGATTTTCGGTTCTGGTTTACTGGCCATCGGTGCTTCGTCTCTGGTCTTACTAGGCATTTCCTATGTAGCCCGCTTCTTCGGCCTACTCATTGTTCGCCTGGTGCAATTTGTTCTTAAAAAAGGAAAGAGAGGTGACCAGCATGCGTAAATGGACAAAAGGATTTCTCATTTTTGGTGTGGTGACTACCGTTATCGGCTTTATCTTGCTTTTTGTAGGCATCCAATCTGACGGGATTAAGAGCCTACTTGCCATGTCCAAGGAGCCTGTCTATGATAGTCGGATGGAAGAGTTGACCTTTGGCAAGGAAGTCGAAAACCTAGAGATTACTCTCCACCAACACGCGCTGACCATCACAGACTCTTTCGATGATCAAATCCACATTTCTTACCATCCATCTATTTCTGCTAACCATGATCTTATCACAAATCAGAACGATAAAACGCTGAGCCTAACGGATAAAAAACTGTCTGAAACTCCATTTCTCTCTTCTGGAATTGGCGGGATTCTCCATATCGCAAGTAGCTACTCTAGTCGTTTTAATGAAGTTATTCTCCAAGTTCCAAAGGGAAGAAGTCTAAAAGGGATCAACATCTCAGCAAATCGCGGTCAAACCAGTATCACTAATGCTAGTCTTGAAAATGCGACCATCAATACCAATAATAGCTATCTCCTCCGAATTGAAGGAAGTCGTATCAAAAACAGTAAACTCACAACACCAAATATTATCAATATCTTTGATACAGACCTTACAGATAGTCAGCTAGAGTCAACAGAACATCACTTCCACGCTGAAAATATCCAAGTTCACGGCAAGGTGGAATTAACTTCTAAAGACCATCTCTCAATCACTCTGACGCAAAAAGAAAGCCAACGAATTAATTGGGACATCTCAAGTAACTATGGTTCTATCTTACAAGCCACAAGAGAAAAACCTGGATCAAAATACACAGAATTAAGCAACCCTTACAAAACTGAAAAAGCTGGTGTCAAGGATCAACTCATTGCTAGAGCTGATAATGATATCACTCTAGTATCCACACCAATCAGACGTTGACAAAAGCGCTTACATCTGCTACTATGGAAGCATATTTACCTAACTAAAAAGGAGGTTCTACCATGAAACAAGAATGGTTTGAAAGTAATGATTTTGTAAAAGCAACAAGCAAGAACAAACCTGATGAACAGTCCCAAGATGTTGCAGACAAGGCTGAAGAAAGGATAGCCGATCTCGATACACCAATTGAAGAAAATACTCAGTTAGAGGAGGAAGTCTCTCAAGCTGAAGCCGAACTAGAAAACCAGCAAGAAGAGAAAATTGAAACTCCTGAAGACAGTGAAGCGAGAACAGAAATAGAAGAAAAGAAGGCATCCAGTTCTACTGAAGAAGAGTCAGACATTTCTAAAGAAACAGAAAAAGTCACTATAGCTGAAGAGAGTCAAGAAGCACTTCCTCAGCAAAAACCAACCACGAAAGAGCCCCTTCTTATCAGTCAATCCTTAGAAAGTCCCTATATCCCCGACCAAGCTCCAAAATCTACGGATAGATGGAAAGAGCAAGCGCTTGATTTTTGGTCTTGGCTAGTGGAAGCAATCAAATCTCCTACAAGCAGTCTTGAAACAAGTAGCACACACAGTTACACAGCCTTTCTTTTGCTCATTCTGTTTTCTGCATCTTCCTTTTTCTTTAGTATCTACCACATCAAACAAGCCTACTATGGACATATAGCAACTATCAACAGCCACTTCCCTGAACAATTTGCTTCATTAAATCTCTTTTCGATTATCTCTATCCTAGTAGCAACAACACTCTTCTTCTTTTCATTCCTCTTGGGTAGTTTCGTGGTGAGACGATTTATCCACCAAGAAACTGACTGGACCCTAGAAAAGGTTCTCCAACAATATAGTCAACTCTTGGCAATTCCAATCATCCTCACTGCTATTGCTAGTTTCTTTGCCTTCTTTGATAGCCTACGATTTACAGCCCTCTTGTGTGTGATTAGCATTGGAATCATTCTGCTTGCTAGCCTTCATATCATTACAAGACCTAGTCAAGCAAGTGAAACTGACTCCTTCTATCAATTATTCTTGTCTGTCCTTGTGAACGGAGTCATTATCCTCCTCTTCTTTGTAGCTGAAGTGGCACTGATTGGAGATTATCTTCGTATCTTGGCCTTTCTTTAAGATTCAATCCTGTCATCCATGGCAGGATTTTTTCTATATCAAAAAGCAAGTCAATTGACCTGCTTCTGCTTTACTCTTCTTGTGCTAATGTTTTAAAATCTTTTTCTAAGATGGGTTGTACTTCTAATTGATTGGCATCTAGTTGGTGGTAAAGTTCTGACGGTAGTACCTCAAGGAATTTTGCATAGTCCAAGCGGGCAATGGCTTCATAGTCTTCTGGTTTAGAGCCATCTCCTGTGATTTGAACCAAGTCAATCTCCCACTGCACTTCCTTATCCACCAATTGCTCCATATAGGCTGCAGGAACAAATGGTTCTCTCGGTAAAACAGTCTTGACTCCTTGAGCTAGATGGTATACACCATGCACTTGGCCTTCTCCATCCTGATAGAAGGAAACTCTTGCAAAGTAAGCATCAGTCTCTTGAACCGCACGTACACGTGCTTCAAACTGTGCCAAACCATCTACCTCTAAAAAGCTTTTCAAGTCCTCATGACTAAATAAAACAGGATTAAAAATTCCTTGGCAAATCGTAAAACGGGCTGCAGTGTCTGCTAAATAGGCTTGAATACGTGCTTGGAAATAAGCTTCAAAGTCAAAACCATCTAGTCCTTCAATCTCAGTTCCTGTATAAGCAAGCAGAGCATCTAAAAATGACTTGATGATTTCCCAGTCTGTCTTCGTTAGTAGGTCAGGAAGATCGACACGGTAAGCCTTTTGATCATCAGCATAACTGACTTTAAAAAGAAATTGTGATTGCCCCACTATCGCACACTCGATATACTCGAGACGGTTAAGAGGCTGACGGAGATAGACGGCATCATAGCTATGTGACTCCAAACCATCTACCAAGGCCAAGACGGACTTGGCAGTCAAAATTTCCTGTTCTCCTAAAATGCTCTGTTTATTTGGAATATAAAATATTTTCACCATAACTAAACTCCTTCGAAATCGTTTACATATAGTATACCTTATTTTCCTGAAAGATACAGAAACAAACTTTAGATTTTTGAGTAAAAAGCATAGAAAAACAGCCCCTGAGGACTGTTTGATCTTATACAGTAGCTGCTTGATCCAAGCTTTCACCGATAGCGGCTAGGCGCTCGACAACTTCAGCTTGTGTCAATTCATTTTCTGAAACATAGCGGTTACGTGGGTGAACACGGCACTCGTGTGAGCATCCACGAAGGTACTTGTCTTCATTTTCTTCTGATGTCAAGATACGACGGTTACAGAATGGATTTCCACAGTTGACATAACGTTCACATGGTGTTCCATCAAACCAGTCTTTCCCTACGATAGTTGGGTTGACATGGTTAACATCTACGGCAATACGCTCGTCAAAGACGTACATTTTCCCATCCCAAAGTTCACCTTGGACTTCTGGGTCTTTACCGTAAGTTGCAATTCCTCCGTGCAATTGGCCTACATCTTTGTAGCCTTCACGGACCATCCAGCCTGAGAATTTCTCACAGCGAACGCCACCTGTACAGTAAACCACAACACGCTTGTCCATGAATTTTTCTTTGTTATCACGAACCCATTGTGGCAACTCACGGAAGTTGCGAATGTCCGGGCGGATAGCCCCACGGAAATGTCCTAGGTCGTACTCGTAATCGTTACGTGTGTCAAGGACAACTGTATCTTCGTCAAGAAGGGCTTCTTTGAACTCTTTTGGAGACAAGTAGGCACCTGTTGTTTCAAGTGGGTTGATGTCATTGTCAAAGTCATTGTCTTCCAAACCAAGGTGGACAATTTCTTTCTTGTAGCGAACAAACATCTTCTTGAAGGCTTGTTCATTTTCTTCGTCAATCTTGAACCACAGATTTTCCATACCTGGGAGGCTGTGAACGTAGTCCATGTATTTTTGAGTTGTTTCATAATCACCTGAAACTGTTCCGTTAATTCCCTCGTCAGCGACTAGGATACGGCCTTTAAGGCCGATTGATTTACAGAAGGCCAAGTGGTCTGCAGCAAATTGCTCTGCATTTTCAATTGGAGTGTAAAGGTAGTAAAGTAAGACACGAATATCTTTTGCCATAAGATTTGTTCTCTTTTCTATTCTTAAATTTTCAGAATTTTTTATTTATCAATATTAGTATACCTGCTTAAGAAAACGAATGCAATTTATTTGACTGGAAATTTATAGAAAGAGTCCTATCCCTGTACTTCATCAGTAGCCATAGCGAATAGCAGATAATTCTCTCAATTTTTTGATCTGCTCAGCTTGATTTTCTGATAACATCAGCTTATTATCAATCAACACACGTGAGATGTCAACATTCATTTGACTCAAAATAAATGGAGTAGAGGTCCCATCGTCCTCTAATCGTCTTTTATAACTCACTAACAGATTTTTCAAGGGAGTCAGCTGAGGCGTATCCTTTATGTCTTCTAGTAGATGATCTATGATAGTCATGGCTTCACAACGTCTTTCGCTTCCTCCTGCAAACCATTTTAATGGTGTCATTCTTATTTCCCTCCTTAAATTGAAAAGCTATCATTCCTAACTCTCGCGTCAGTATTTACCCAAACACCCTCTGTAAAAAAGTCAGCAAAAATGGTAATGTCGCGAAAATATTATTAATCACATGCACCGCATAGGAAGGATAAATGCTCTTGGTATAGCGGGTCAAACTAGCAAAGATGATGCCAGATGTTGCAAAGACGAAGATATCTAACAAACTAGGCAGGCTTGAAAAATGAGGAAGAGCAAATAAAATGGACGGAAGAAGCAAATCAAGGCCAAATCTCGAATGCTTAAAAAAGGCGTGTTGCAGTAATCCTCTATAGATTAGCTCTTCCATAAGTGGAGTCAGAAAGAACAAAGTTATATAGATACCTAGCTCAGCAAAGTTAGTCTCACTATAACCTATCAATACAGCCCAACCTTCAGCAGTTGACTGAACATGTTTAGCTGTCTGAACGTTAAAAGAGATCTGGAGCACTACCACTAATACTGTCAAAATCGAATACCAAAGCCATTTTTTTCTTGGAATGTGAAAGAGATAACCATGACCTGTCTTAACCAGAATCCAAATCATGACTCCGCTAAATAGCACACTCAAGATATTTCGAATCCAGAAAAAATTTCCTATCTGAGAAGAAAATTGCCAATAATTTTGGACAATAAGCGTCAGCTGAGAAAGACCAAATACGAAAAATAAGTAAGAGAAGACTGCACTTATTTTGAATAGAAGTTGATACTTTTTCATGTGAACCCTCCTTTGTAAACTTGGAACATCTCTAATATAAGCTATATTTTCCTAAATCCTTACTCCAAATCCAAAATGGTACTTGAGATTTCCTGAATGGTTAAATAGTGATAAAAAACATGGATATCTATGATCTCTCGTTTCAAAAAATCACTGCCTCCCCCAGACCAACCTGAGGAAAACAGTGATTCAGTTTTTAGGAGTTAGGAATGAATACACGAAATCAATTGATTTTATGATTTTTTGTTTTTCAAGAATTCATCGTATTGTTTTTGCATTTCGTTCAATACTTTATCGTAGGCACCTTCAGATTTCAATTTTTCCATCAATTCTGGAATAGCTTTGTCTGGGTCTACAGTACCAGTGTTGATAGCTGTATCGAATTGTTGCATTGTGTTAGAGATTGCTGAGATTTCAGATTTCACACTGTCAGTGTTAAAGATGAATCCAAGTGCTGGAGATTCTTTAGCTTCTGCCAATTGTTTCTTAGAATCTTCGATTTGTTGGTCTGTAACGTTTTCGTTGATGTAAAGAATCCAGTTGTTACCTGTGTTCCATCCACCCATGTGAGTGTTTCCTTTGTATCCATCAAGGACACGAACACGGTTTTCTTTACCTTCAATTTTTTCCCAGTTCTTGCCTTCTGGACCGTAAACAAGACCGTTCAAGAGTTCTGGGTTAGTGTTCAAGAGGTTCAACACTTCCATTGATTTTTCTTTGTTCTTAGAGTTGTTTGAGATGACAAAGTTAGCAACTTGTGTTGTTTGGTTTTTCTTGATGAAGTTAGTGATTGGTTTGATTTGGATATCTTTGTTCGCAACACGTGAAAGCAAGCTGTTACCATAGTCAGCTGGTCCTACTGTTTCTTCACGAACGAACCAAGTATCTTGTTGAAGGTCAAATGAAGTATCGCTTGTTGCTACATCTTTTGGAATGTATCCAGCTTCATAGAATTTGTGAAGAGTCTTCAAGTGTTCTTTAAAGCGAGGCACTTCGTAACGGTTTACGATCTTAGTAGTGTCCCCTTCAAGGTCGATAACGAATGGAAGTCCATTTGGAACTGGGTAGTCAAAGTTATCAGATGGGATGAAGTTCTTAGTAACCGCAAATGGCACTACATCTGGAGCTTTTTCTTTGATTTGTTTCAAGACTGGTTCAAGTGTTTCATATGAAGTGACACCTGAAATATCGATACCGTATTTAGCAAGAAGAGTTCCGTTGAAGGCGAAGTTTTGAGATGATGCAACGTTGGCTGCAACTGGAACTGCGTAAATTTTACCGTTAATGCTGTTACCTTTGATGTAAGCTGGGTCAAGTGCTTTATAAAGCTCTGCCCCTTCTTTCTTATACAAGTCAGTCAAGTCAGCATAGGCACCTTTTTGAGCATTTACAACATAGTTAGATGCAAAGGCGATATCGTAGTTTTCACCAGATGATGTGATAACTGACATTTTCTTATCATAGTCACCCCATCCAAGATATTGGATATCCAATTTAGCACCAACTTTTTCACCGATGATTTTGTTAGCATTTTCTAGCAATTCATCTAAGTTATCTGGTTTGTCACCGATTTGGTACATTTTGATAACAGTTTTTTCACCTGAAGCTGAGTCAGCAGCTTTTTTGCTGTTACCTGAAAGGTTTCCACAAGCAGCGAGACCAGCAGCCAAAGCGACTACGCTAGCAGATGCAAAAGCATATTTTTTCCAGTTTTTCATGACAAAAACTCCTTTTTTTTATTTTTAAACTTATAAACAATGTAATGATCTTAACTTCACGCAAGGGAAGTTTGGAAATGAGAAATGATTTTTCTCAACAAGCACTATTCTTTCACACCACCGATAGTCAAACCTTTTACAAAGTAGCGTTGGAAGAATGGATACAAAATCGCGATTGGAAGGGTTGCCACCACAACCATGGCCATACGTCCGGTTTCTTTCGGTAGAGCAACTCCCAGTTGACCAGACAGGCCGACTGCTTTGGCGATGTAGTCCATATTTTGTTGGATTTGCATGAGCAAATATTGCAATGGATACAAGTTGTCACTCTTGATGTAAAGAAGGGCGTTGAACCAGTCATTCCAGAAACCAAGAGCTGTCAAGAGCGTGATGGTTGCAATACCTGGTAGTGACAATGGCAAACAGATTTGGAAGAAGATCCGGGCCTCACTAGCACCATCAATACGAGCGGATTCTAGAATAGCTTCTGGAATGGTCTTCTTGAAGAAGGAACGCATCAAGATGATGTTAAATGGTGAGAGAAGCATTGGAACAATCAAAGCCCAAACTGTATCACCAAGTTGAAGTAAACGAGTTACCACGATATAGCCCGGTACCAAACCAGCGTTGAACAACATACTAAGAAGGGCAAAAATCGTAAAGAATCTGCGATACTTAAAGGTTGTCCGTGAAATAGCGTAGGCATAAGTTGTTGTGATAAAAACGTTTGTGATAGTCCCCACCACTGTTACAAAGACTGAGATGAAGAGGGCTTGGAGGATTTTATCCTTAAACTGTGCCAAAAACTCAAAACCGTCTAAGCCAAATTGAGATGGGAAGAAGCTATATCCATTTTGGAGGATACTCTTTTCATCTGTCACCGAAATAACGATAACGAATACAAAGGGTAGGATACAAGAGAGGGCAACCAAACCAGAAATGGTACTAAAGAAGATATCTGCTTTCTTACTGAAGGAGTGAATGCCGACATTATCAATTTTTTCTTTTTTAATTTTCTTTTCTGCCATATTCTCCTCCTTTCTAGAACAAGGCTGAGTTTGGATCAACTCGTCTTGCCAGTAAGTTTGATAGGATAACCAGAATCAAACCGACTACTGATTGATAGAGACCTGCCGCTGAAGCCATCCCGATATCTGCTGTCTGAGTCAAACCATTATAAACATATACGTCCAAGACGTTGGTTACGTTATAAAGCTGACCAGCATTGTGGGGGATTTGGTAGAAAAGACCGAAGTCTGCACGAAAGATATTTCCGACTGCAAGGATGGTCAATACAGTTACCAATGGTGTCAACTGCGGAATGGTTACATTGCGAATTCGTTGCCATTTGCTGGCTCCGTCCACTGTCGCTGCTTCGTAGTAGGTTGGATCAATTCCCATGATTGTCGCATAGTACATGACACTGCTATATCCAAAACCTTTCCAAATACCTAGGAAAAGTAGGAGATATGGCCAGATGCCCAAGTCAGCGTAGAAATTGACTTCCTTCATTCCGATAGATTCTAGGAAATGGTTGAATACCCCTTTATCAATGTTTAGGAAGGCATCTGTAAAGAAACTGATGATAACCCAAGACAAGAAGTAAGGGAACAACATAGAAGTTTGGAAAATCTTAACCATTCTCTTAGAACGGAGTTCACTGAGGATGATAGCAATCCCTACAGATACAATCAAACCGATAAAGATAAAGCCGAGATTGTAGAGGACAGTATTTCGTGTGATAATAAAGGCATCTTTTGAACTAAACAAGAATCTGAAATTATCGAGTCCGACCCATTTACTATTCACGATACTATCTATAAATCCATTACTGGTCATGTGGTAGTCTTTAAAGGCAACCACGTTCCCAAATACTGGAATGTAGAAGAATAGAGTCAACCAGAGTGCCCCTGGCAAAACCATTAAGAGAAAGATCCAGTTGTCTCTCAAGGTTTTTGAAAACTTATTCATAATTTCCTCCCTTTTTTATTTTGATATCCATCTAAAAATTCCTTTTTAGACTTTTGATAACGATTACATTATTAGTATACTCCTATTTGAAGGTTAGGTTAAACTACTAATTATAGAAAAAACTCCACAAATTATTTTATGTGGAGTACTTTTGAAGAAAGGGATGTTTCACGAGAAACACCCTGCTCAAGGCAAGGTGTTCTTGTTTTTTATGTCGTATAAATCGTCGAAGCTGTCGCAATAGTATGCCACTGGTTGGCTGTTGTGGCTGCGAAGTCCTTGTCTACGTAAAAATCAGTAAATGGCAGGATTTCCACTTCTAACTCATCAATACGGTCAAGCTGGCCAGCCAGATAAGCCTCGATGCGATTTTCTGCTCGCTTGATGCGTTGCAAGAGTCCGCCCATACGGATATCGACCGTATCCAAACCAAAGACCTTGTTTTCTTTCAGCCATTGGTGGCTAAAGAGGGCATGGAAGTCTTCAATTTGGCTTCTGAGTTCTGGTAATTCTTGCCTTGCGATTTCTTGCAGACTTCCTTTATCATCTGCTTGGTAGGCCTGACGAATGCGTCGTCCCACATCAACTTTACTACTTAAAATAGCATTCAACTGGGCCTGCGTTTCAAAGAGATAGGCATAGTTTCCAGCTTTTTCTTTAATGGCAGCGAGCGTCTCAGCAGCCTGAGCGAAGTGCGGTTTATCCTGTTCAGGTGTCATGTGTCGGTCAAGAATCGGGCAGAGAACATCCTGATAAAAGACATAGCGGTTGGGATTGATACCACTGAGATTGTCTGGTAGGTCTGGTAATAGGTTGGCTAGGTCAATCTGCATAAAATCCTCAACCGAAAGACCTGTATTGGTCTTGAAGTGAGCAGACAGACGGTCTAGGTCATTACGGTAACTGAGTTCTGCCCAGATTTGCAAGCTTGGTAGGATAGAAAACTGGGCAGTTTCCCCACCATTGTCCCCCCAACCCGTCACAATGACTTCTTTGATCTGATTGGCACGACAGGCCTTGTTAGCCTCAACAGCGATGAGTCGGCTGAAATGGTTATTGGGTGTGAAACCAATCCACTTCCAAGCACCACCTGCAAATGCAAGGTCATGGCTAATCTTGTGGTGATTACGGAAATTGCGGTTGTATTTTTCCTCGCTATCCTGATAATAGTCCCAGTAAACCAAGGTCACACGATCTTTGAGACGGTCTAGGTAGACACGAGTTTCTTCTGGAATTTCCACATCACGGTCGTACTGGCCATCTGTTGACATAAGTTTAAAGAACATATCGCTCCACATTTGGCAGTGGAAACCATATTTGTCTGCAATATCCAGCACGCGCTCCAAGTGTTGGCACATGAGGAGACTACGATCCACAACACCGTTCAGAATCAAGTAGCGTCCCAAACCAACCAAGTGGGCTTCGTCCATCCCGATATTGACCTTGCGAGTCTTCAGTTTAGATAGAGTAGCAAACATGCCATCAATCAGGTCATAAACCTTTTCTTCGCCGATAAGAAGAATGTCCTCTACATCACGGAGCTCCTGCACTTCTTTGACACCCCATTTTACGAAGGCTGACAAGTGGGCCAAGGTCTGGATGCAAGGAACAAAGGTCATGTCAAACTGCTGGGCATAGGCTTCGATTTCCTGCAATTCCTCAGCCGAGTAGGCTCCACGGAAATAGCCAAAGTAAGGTTGCCCTTCAATCTGGTAGGTGTCTTCCATGTAAAGCTCAAAGGTTGAGTAGCCCATGAGAGCCAAAACCTCAATCATCTGCTTGGCAAAAGCCACATTCAGCACTGCATTTCGAGAACAGTCTGCCATGTAGGCTAAATCTTCATAAGCTGCTTTCTCTGCAATCTCTACTTTGTCACCTTCTGCTAGAACTGTTGCCAACAAAGACAAGGCGCGATAGAGTTGGTGAGGTTTGTCATAAGTTAATTGATAGTGACCATCCTCACCCTTGATAGAGATAGAAGCTTGGTCAGATTGAGCGACTGCCACTTCTACATCTGGCAGAGAGATATGCTTTGTCAGCAAGTCGATTGCCTGAGTTTGTTTGGAATTAATTCCTGTAAATCTTACCATTGGTTTTCCTCCTGCAACCAGTTGACAAGGGCCCCGTAGAGATTAGCATCTGCATGATAGGTGCAGGCTTGGATGATGGGCGCAATCGTGTATTCTTCGTAGGTCTCGACAAAGTTATCAACAGCCTTCTTGACACCTTGAATAAAATCTGAATTTTGACTGATAGAGCCTCCCAGGCTAATGACATCTGGATCAATCAGATATTGGATATTGAGCAAGCCTTGCGCCAGATTACGGTTCATGCGCTCGATAGCTTCTTGACAAAGGGTATTACCTTCTTTAGCTTCTTGGTAAATCTTGCGACCGTCCCAATCAGTCTGACCAGATTTTTCAATCACGTAGCGCACCATATTCCCAGTTGACGCTAGTTGCGACCAGTTGTTGAGCTTTTCAGCAGGGGCAAGGGTGGTCATGTAGCCAAATTCTCCACCCAGGCCGTGGCGACCTCGATGAAGTCTACCATTGATAATCATGGCTCCGCCAATCCCTGTCCCAATCACGACACAGGCTGCATTTTCAAGCTCTGGATGAGCTAGTAATTCACTGAGTCCAACGCAGTTAGCATCATTTTCCAGATGGACAGGAATCTGATAAGAACTAAGCGCCTCATACCAAGAAAATCCGTGGATGTAGGGCACCGCACTGAAGCCATCAATCACACCTGTCTCTTGATTGACCGCGCCTGGAACGCTCATAGCAATCCCACTGTAATCCTGCTCTGACAAACGTTGATCTAGCCAAGCTAGTAAGTCCTCCAAGTTTTCAGGCGTTGGAATGCTTGTCTTATCTAGTATTTTCCCATCAGGAGTCAGACTGGCAAACTTAATCCCAGTCCCTCCGATATCAATCGTTGCAATGGTCATTGTTTTTACCATAAAAAGGGGCGAATCAGCAGTTAGTCCTTACTTTTTCGCCCCTCCTTTCTTTTTATGTTTACTTTTTGAAATTAAATTTCTTCTTTTTTGATGAATTCTGTACGAATCTCTTGTGGTGAAATGAGGCCTCTATGAACGGGGTATGGTCGTTCAAGTAGGTCAAGGAAGAGATGTTGACTTTCTGGTACACGTACATTTTCACTACACATATTGTAGTAACGAAGAACATAGCCTTCTTCATTTTCAGCTACCTTAAAGGCTGTTGGACAGATTTGCGGTATGTTGAGAACAGAATGGCTCAAGAGGCTACCAGTCGCAGCCACGCTTCCTTCTTGTCTAGCAAGCTGAAGGCTGGTAAACGGTGTCTGCAAGGCTTTGGCACGACGATAGGCTGAGAAGCGTTCCTGGGCTTGGTGGCATTCAAACGCAAACTCGACTTCAAACTCACGCAAGCATTGTGCTTCTGGTGTTGGGAAGTAACCCCAGTCACCCAGCTCACCTGACGCACGCAGAATGGTCACTGCAATAGTGTCGTCTCCAAGGATTTCGTATTCATTCAATCCCTTATTGGATACAGTCACCCCTTTTTCATCGTCATACAGACTGACAAAGGCCTGTTGGTGTTGAGGATTTTCAGGATTTTCCCATGAAGCTGCTGGTTTGTTTGGTCGTATCACCACCTCATAGATGCTTTCAGAATCGTTGCTTGGACGCGTGTTATGAGTCTTGACCAAGAGACGGATACGGTGGTCTTTGGCAGTGTTGGTAAAGCGAGTCTTGCAACGGATTTGTGGATTATCAACGAAGACAGTCATCTCAGTTTCCAGAGGAAGGCTTGTCAACTCTTCTGAACGTCCAGCCTCACGCTTCATAAACTCGATGATGCCTTTTTGCTCTTCTTCTAGTTTTTCATCTGCGCTGACAGGCACGGTCAATTCATGTTTGAGCAAGATTTTAGCATAGCGAGCTGTGTTTTCCAAGACTTCGTAGCCCTTAAGCTCTGCATAGATTGGCTCTGTTCCTTTTGGTTGGAAATAGATATACTCGTTTCCGATGTCACCACGGTCTTCGAAGCGGATAAAATCTTCATAGGCTTCGTGAGTTGTCTTGTCATAGACTGTGATGTTGTCATCCACACTTACCGTTACAAATGGTGTATCAATCACTCCGTTTTGGTAAATACCGTCACGGTGTTCTTGTTCTCCTTCCAGCAATTGGAAAGTTGTCCAAGAAAGCGACGCTAGGTGAACTGGAATGGTCACGCGCACTTGTCGAGCGATACGAGCTTGGCGGAACTTGTCTTTTGGTAAATCATACTCAAAATTAGCCCCAAGGTCTTCGATTTTAGCCTCTACAGGACGACCATCCAAGTCCTCCACACGGTAACTTGGCAAGGTAAGAGCAGCCATCTTCTTGTAACCTTCTGTTGGGTGCAATTCCTTGAAATCACAAGTCGCAACATCAATCACTGTGCTGACAGTATCGACCTTATCATGCAGGCCTGTGTTAATGACAGTAAAGAGATAGTCACTTTGAGCCTTAGCCGTAGCAATTTTACCCTTCCACTCGTTAAGAAGATTGCTCTTAACAAAGTTTCCGACTTGATTGACCTTGGCAAAACGTGTCTCCATCTCGCGGTGAACTTCATCCACGCTACAGCCACAGATACTATCATGGGGCGCATTCTGCAAAAGTGTTTTCCAAGCATAGGTCAACTGGTCCTTGTGGTTATGACCCCCAGTGATAATCGTCAAGGGTTCTACAACTTGCTCTAGGAGGTTGCTATTTTCTTGGAAGGCTTGTTTGAGATAAATACGAGATGAAGAAGTGTTGGCAAGTGTGTACCAGCCGTCTGTTTCCTGACTGGTCAACTCACCTGTAACCGTTGATAATTGCTCTGGTAGGGCACTTTCCACGGCTTGGACATATTCATCAAAAGAACTATGAACAAAGGTTACATCTGGGAAGAGTTCATTTGCCACACGAATGGCTTCACTCAAATTTTTCTGGACAGGCTGATGGTCACAGCCGTTCATCATCAACCACTGGTTGGTCGAAGCATAGTCACGCACGTCTGCCAGTTTTTGTTTCCAGAAGGTCAAGGCCTCGTCTTTATCAACTGGAATTTCATTCCCATTACTGTACCAGTTGGCAAAGAGGATACCCAGGACACGACTTCCGTCCGCACCCTGCCAGTACATTTCTGAAAACTGGGAAGTAAACTGCTCATCTTCGAGGACTTGGTTGTCAAATCCAATCGGCTTCACACCACGACCAAAAGCGGCCACATGAATGCCTGATTTTTGAAGGATTTGAGGCGCTTGCCCCATATTTCCAAAGGTATCTGGGAAGTAACCAACCTGAGTTGATTTGCCCCATTTTGCAGCCTCCTGCTGACCGATAAGAGTATTACGGACATTTGCTTCACTTGAAATCAAGTAGTCATCTTGCAAGATGTAAAAAGGACCAATTTTCAATTTTCCTTCGTCGATGTACTGTTGGACTTTGTCGCGATTTTCAGGACGAATCTCCAAGTAGTCATCAAGCACAATGGTTTGACCATCTAAATGGAAACTCTTGAACTCAGGGTCATTTTCAAAAAGATCAAAGAGATTGTCAAACAATTCCACCAACTGCATACGGTGGCTTTCAAAAGGCAAGTACCACTCACGGTCCCAGTGACTATGTGAGATAATATGTACGACAACATTTTCCATGAAGTAAAACCTCATTCTAAATTTAAATTTTTATTGTTAACGTTTTAAATGTAAAATTGTGATTCTGACAAGAATCCGTTGCGCTAAAGCGTGTTCCTTAGCGGATATCCAAGTAATCCAAGACCAACTCACAGAACATCATATTAGCCCAAGAGAACCATTCGCGAGAGTAGAGAGTTGGGTCGTCCACGTGGAAGCTTTCATGCATGACACCTGTCCCCCCATCACAAGCAACCAGCTGATCCAGCAAGAATTTCTTCTCTGCCTTATCTCTTGTTGTCAAACCTTGGATAGAAAGGGCAATGGGCCAGATATAGCGATAGAAGGTGTGAGAACTCCCGAGACCGCTAGCGTATTCTCCTTGATAGAAGTAGGGATTTTCAGGGCTCAGAATGGTACGACGAGTAGCTTGGTAAACTTCATCATCGACCGAACAGTAGCCCAGATAGGGCGCAGCCAGCAGACTTGGTACATTTGGATCATCCATGATGCTAGCATTTCCTAGACCGTCCACTTCAAAGGCGTAAATCTTTTCGCCCTTGCTGTTGGTGGTGTAGGCGTAGTTTTCAATTCCTTCTTGGATTTCAGCACGAAGACGCTTGGCATCAGCAATAATGCTCTCGCTATCAGCTAGATTCAATTCTGCAAAGATTTCTTGCACATAACCCAAGACTACTACAGCAAACATATTGGACGGAATCAAGTAACTATACTGACAGCAATCATCACTCGGACGAAAGGCTGACCAAGTCATACCTGTCACTGCAAAATCAGGGCCAAAGCCATCATTTACCAAGGTATCTTCCTTGCGGTCCGTATCTCGAACAAAACGATAAGGAGAGTTGTTATGGTCTTGTTCAACCGTCCAAAGATGGAGAATCTCCTTAGTCGCTGCGACAAAAGTCTCATCAAACTGGCTAGTCTCACCAGTCTCTTTCCAGAGGAGATAAGCCAACTGCAAAGGATAGCAAAGCGAGTCCACCTCGTACTTACGTTCCCAAATCCAGCCATTGAGGTCGGTATGGTCTGTCTCGTGGTGCCCCTTCCAGTTTTCCTCGATGTTGAAGGAATTGGCATAAGGATCCTTGAGTACCAAGGTCATCTGACGTTTGACCAAACCTGAGATGGTCTGACGCAAGAGGGCATCCCTTTTAGCCACATGCAGATAAGGTCTGAGTTGGGCTGTCGAATCCCGAAGCCACATAGCAGGAATATCCCCAGTCAAGACAAAAGTTGAACCATCTTCTAGGATTGCAACCGTATTGTCCAAGGTGTCTGTATAGCAACGCTCGAAAACATCCACCCACTCTGGATGGTCCTTAGCCCGCTCTGCCACTTCATCTAGCCATTCTCGAACAATTTCTTTTGAATAAATCATCGTGCAGTGTCCTCTTTCAAACAAGTTTCATTTTCAGTATATAGCTTTTGAGACAGAAAATACATACACAAATGATAGTCATTTTTCTACAAAATAGTTATCTTTGAAGCTCCTTTTCTAAAGGCCCTCTTTTTCTGATATAATGTAGAAAAACAGCTAAAGGAAAGACTATGAAACCACTACTTGAAACCATTGATACCCGCTTTGGAACTGCCAGCAAGTATGCCTTTTCTAGGGGAAATACCCTACCATACACAGGCGTTCCTTTTGGGATGAATTACTTTGTACCCCAGACCAGTGACCAGGATGGATCTTGGTTTTTCGATCCACATCTGCCTATCTTTCAGGGGATTCGATTAACCCACCAGCCCAGCCCTTGGATTGGGGACTACTCTTGGCTCCTTCTGACACCTGTCACAGGTCAGCTAGGTGGAGACAGCCTCTTTCATCGTCAGTCTTCCTATGATATGGATAATGCCTCTTTCCAACCCCATTATCTAAAAATTTTCTCCCTGCGCTATCAGATTGAAACCCAGCTCACACCGACTTGCTACGGTGCTTCTATTCGTTTGGAACAAAAGCAAGGCAAAGCCCTCTCCCTCTATCTTCACGTAGCAGATGAACTGACCGTGGAGCAAGTAGATAAGCGGACCCTGAGCCTAAGACAAGAAGGAAAAACTGAGACCAATAAAAATCCACTGATACTCTTCACTGCCCTAAAAATGAAGACGGATATTCTTTCTGTTAGCAGAGAAAGCGAAGACTGGCGAATCGACCTGGCAAATAGCCTTGCTGAGATTCAGCTAGCGACTTCTTTCATCTCGCCTTCTCAAGCACTGCTTAATCTACCTCAAGAAGATTTTGATAGCTGTAAAGCAAATGCCCAAGCGGATTGGGAAAATCTCCTACATCGTTTTGACATTATAGAGATAGGAGAGGCTGACCGAACCTTTTTTGACCACTGCCTCTACAGACTCTTCCTCTTTCCCCAGACTTTTTATGAGGTTGATGAATCAGGGCAAGCCATCCACATAGATTTGGCTACTGGCACTGTCAAACCCGGTGTCCTCTTCAGCAACAATGGTTTCTGGGATACCTTCCGCACCACCTTCCCCCTCTTTGCCCTTATCATACCTGAACACTATCACCGCTTTTTAGAAGGTTTCCTCAATAGCTACCGCGATACGGGTTACCTTCCAAAATGGCTGGCCCCAGATGAACGTGGCATGATGCCTGGCACCCTTTTAGATGGCATTATCGCAGATAGCGCCTGCAAGGAAATGGCTCCCGACTTGGAAGAAGAACTCCTCCAAGCCATGCTTGAAACAGCCAGCAAGACCGACCATCTCGGCATCAATGGTCGTCACGGACTAGCCCAATACCAAAAACTAGGTTATCTCTCTACCGACCACCACGAAAGTGTTAGCCATACCCTAGACTACGCCTATAGTGACTTTTGTATCGCAAGCTGTGCCGAAAAACAAGGGAAAATAGAAATCGCTGAAACCTACAAGACTGCATCACAAAATTACCGCCATCTATTTGACGCTGAGACAGGTTACATGCGAGCGCGTGATAGTCAAGGCAACTTCCGCCCTGACTTCTCTCCTTATAGTTGGGGACGCGACTATGCCGAATGTTCAGCCATCCAAGCAACCTTAGGCGTCCTCCACGACATCCCAGGCTTAATCCAACTTATGGGTGGAAAAGAAGCCTTTAGCAACTATCTTTTGAAAACCTGTCAAGATGCTCCCCTCTTTGAGACAACAGGCTATGGTTACGAAATTCACGAAATGAGCGAGATGGCTACAGCTCCGTTTGGACAAGTCGCTATTTCCAACCAGCCTAGCTTCCATATTCCTTATCTCTTCCGCTACAGCAACTACCCTGACTACACTGCCCTTCTCATCAAGACTCTCCGTCAGAAAGCCTTTCATGCAAACTGGCAAGCCTATCCTGGTGATGAGGATAACGGTAGTCTCTCGGCTTGGTATATCTGGTCAGCTCTCGGATTTTATCCGACCTGTCCAGGAAAACCAAGCTATGACCTCGGGATCCCTCTCTTTGACCATCTCCGAGTCTATCTGGCTAAAGAAGGTAAATGGCTGGATATCCATACTAAACAAAACCACAGCCATTTCAACTTTGTAAAAGAATGCCGACTAGACAAAACACTCGTATCAACTATTCAACACCAAGACCTCCTAAAAGCTGAACAGCTAACCTTTACCCTCAGCTGGTTGCCAAGTCATCGCTAAATAATAAAAAATCTGCAATCCCCAAGGTTATCCACAATCTGTGAATAACTCTTGAGTTGCAGTAATTAAAACTACTTTATAGTCCTCAAAAGTTACTAAATTGGTCACACAAATAAGAATTATCACTAAAATAATCAGAAATTATCCACACTTATCCACAACCTGTTAGTAACTTTTGTGAATAGTCTTACTTAAGCTAAAACTTATCTCTCACGAACACTAAAAAGAGCCTGACTCCAAGCTCTTTAGTCTATTATTTCTTCTCAGCGCGGAGGGCTGACAAGATTTGTGTACGGATATCATCCACACCATTTGGCGTATTTGGTAAAAAAATGGTTTGATTTCCTTTAGAAGCAAAGGTATTCAAAGTGTCCAAATACTGGTTGGTCAAGAGGATGGACATGATTTGTTCTTCTGTCATGCCAACATTGGCTTCCTTGAGTTCGGTGATAGATTCTGCCAATCCATCCACAATCGCCTTACGCTGTTGGGCAATCCCCACACCATGGAGGCGATCCTTTTCTGCTTCGGCTTCAGCTGCAGTGACGATTTTAATCTTATCGGCTTCCGCCAATTCTTGCGCTGCGACCCGCTTACGTTGTGCCGCATTGATTTCATTCATGGATTGCTTGACTTCTGCATCTGGTTCGACCTTGGTAATCAAGGTCTTCACGATAATGTAGCCATAAGTGGTCATTTCTTCTGCTACTTGGTGTTGAACTTCAAGGGCAATCTCATCTTTTTTCTCAAACAATTCATCCAAGGTTAATTTTGGAACAGAAGAGCGAAGGGCATCTTCGATATAAGATTTAATTTGAGATTCTGGACGCATGAGTTTATAGTAAGCATCTGTCACGCTCTGCTCGTTGACACGATACTGAGTCGCCACATTCATCATCACGAACACATTGTCCTTAGTCTTAGTCTCAACCACAATATCACTTTGCAACAAGCGCAACTGAATCCGCGCTGCAATCGAGTCAATCCCAAAAGGCAAGCGAATATGAATACCGCTATTGGCAACCTTTTGGTATTTCCCAAAGCGTTCAATAATCGCCACCGACTGCTGACGAACCACATAAACTGTACTCAGTGTGACTATCACCAATAGGAGCACACAAACCACCACAAAAATCATCAAAAATGTTGCCATTATCGTGACCTCCATCATTATTTTTCCTGTATTATAGCACATTTAAAGAAGGCTGTGCAGTTTTTACTGCGATTTTTCCTGAAATGTCAATAATTAGAGGTGAATTGTCACATTGTCGTCTAATCTCTTACTAAAACAACTGGTAAAAGAATTAGGTCTACCATGCTAGTTCTCTCTAACTCCGTTGATTATCAACATACTATCTGAGCTTTACAAGTCGTGGACACAGAAACGAAACAAGTAACGGTTAATCCCTTTAAAAGACTCACAAAAAACATCATTGAAGTGAACCGCACTCCAATAGTTCAAGCATTAATCAATGTTGATAATCTAAATTTGATGTGTATACTATTTTTGTCATCGGTTACCGATTACGTTCCTTACGGTTCGTGAGATGAGCTGAAACTACTGAGCCTTATCATAGAACTCGCTATTACTATTATAGCGGACGTTATCACAGGAATTATCTTGTATTTTGTCTGAAGATTGCTAGATAGTAAGGAGTAGACCGAGTGACTAGCCTATCAACACCCATTAAGTCTCTAAGATACGTCAAAAAAGCCCTTAACTATGGCAGTAGTTAAGGGCTTTGGTGTTCTAATGAACCTTATCTATTAAAATCATTCCAACATACAAGCCCCGATATTTAAACAGTTTTATTTATTTTTTAAAGTTCTGAAAGGTATATAATGAAGTTACCACCTAGTACCCAACCCAATCTAGTACCCAAAAACCGACCAGCTCTTATGAACTAGTCGATTTCTCATCAATGCGCCAACATTTCTTGAGCGATTTCTTGTCCAGATAGGTTATCTGGGTAGTAGGTTGGCCAGTTGTCCATTTCTTCAAAGAGGGCTTCTTGGCTTGTGCCTCCAAAGAAAATATGGAAATGTTCTGCCTTAACTGGGGCGATATTGTGGTCACTAAACTGAACATACTTGAACTGTCCAGCGTCAGCATCTGTGGCTTCAAAGAGGAAGCGCACGCCACGATTGCCTTTCTTGTAAGTCAAGATTTTCTTACCAACATACTTGTAGGTGAATTTCTTACTTTGTCCACCTTGAACAAATTCCATAGTGTTATCAGTGATATTAATCTTAGTCACATCTGTCTGATAGCCTTTTGTATAGTAGGCCTTGTACTCAGCCTGAGTCATCTTACCAGTCAACTTAGCCTTATAGTCAAAGACTTGGTCAAACGTGCCATCTTCAAGGAAAGGATAAACTGATTGCCAGTTACCTGCATAGTCACTCAAGGTGCGGTCCTTGACATCTGCATCTTCGAAGTAACCATTTTGAACTGTTTTGGTATCCTCTGCCTTTTCAGGCTCGATTGCTGGGCCTTCTTGGTCTGTTGTTTGTTTCAAAGCTTTGAGGTTTTTCTCCATGATAGAGATATAATTTTCTCCCGCCTTGGTGTCCTCTTCTGTTAGACTTTCTAAAGGATTGAGGACATCAGTTTTGACACCTGCCTCTTTTGAAAGTGTGTTAGCAAGGGCTTGTGAGGCGTTTTCCTCAAAGTAGATATAGGCAATTTTATTTTTCTTGACGTACTCTGTCAATTCTGCCAAACGAGCAGCTGATGGCTCGGCATCTGGAGAGAGTCCTGAGATTGATACTTGCTTGAGACCGTAGTCCAAGGCAAGGTAGTTAAAGGCTGCGTGTTGCGTTACAAAGCTCTTTTGTTTGGCTTGAGACAAGCCTTCTGCATAAGCCTTATCCAAGGATTGCAATTTTTCGATATAGGCAGCAGCATTCTTCTCAAAGGTCTCTTTTTTATCCGGATAATCTGCTGATAAGCTATCACGGATGTGCTCTACTAGTTTAATGGCACGAACCGGTGATAACCAAACATGGGGATCGTACTCATGGTGATGGCCTTCTTCGCCATGGTCATGGTCGCCCTCTTCTTCCTCACCACCTGGCAAGAGCAACATATCGCCTGTCGCCTTGATGGTTTTGACTTTTTTCTTATCCAAAGTATCTAGCAATTTAGGAACCCATGTTTCCATGTTTTCATTTTCATAAACGAAGGTATCTGCGTCTTGGATTTTGGCAACTGCCTTGGCAGACGGTTCATATTCATGGGGTTCTGTACCAGCACCGATTAGGAGTTCTACATTAGCTGTATCTCCTGCGACTTGCTTGGTAAATTCATAGACAGGATAAAAGGTTGTCACGATATTTAGTTTGCCATCTGCCTGCTTTTGATTGGAACAAGCCACTAAAAACAAGGCACATAGACTGGCTAGCAATAAGCTAATTTTTTTCACGTTAGTCTCCTATTTGATAAAACGTCTTACTAAACTGATGAGTAAAAAGACAGTTACAAAAATAATGGTAATACTTGCACTTGCAGGTGTTTCTGCATAGTAGGAAATGTAAAGTCCTGCTACCATTCCCAAAAATCCAATAGCACTGGCAAGCAGCATAACCGATTTAAAGTTTTTCCCCAGACGAAGGGCAATACTAGCTGGTAAGACCATGATAGTCGATACCAAAAGAGCTCCTGCAGCAGGAATCATAAGGGCAATTGCCACCCCTGTCACCATGTTAAAAAGAATGGACATGGTACGAACTGGCAAACCATCCACAAAGGCCGTATCCTCATCAAAGGTCAAGATATACATTGGACGAAGGAAGAGGAAGGTCAAAATCAAAACAACCGCCGCAATGACAAAGAGGGAAATAACCTGCTCTTCACTGATAGTCACGATTGAACCAAAAAGATACTGGTCCAAACTCATTGAACTCGAGCTTTTACCCTTGCTCATGACAATCAGAGAAACAGCCAGACCTGTTGACATGAGGATAGCTGTCCCGATTTCCATAAAGCTCTTGTAAACCGTACGGAGATACTCCAAAAAGACCGCCGCAATCAAGACAATGGCAATAGTGGAAATAGTCGGAGAAATCCCCAGAACCAAACCAAAAGCTACACCCGAAAGCGAGACGTGGCTGAGAGTATCACTCATCAAACTCTGACGACGCAAGATAAGGAAGGTTCCCAATACCGGCGAGAAAAGACTCATGGCAATAACGGCCAGAAAGGCACGCTGCATAAAGTCATAAGATAATAAACTAAGCATGGCCTACCTCCTGATCATTCTCATGAACGTTGAAACAACGCCATGGCGAATCTTGGTTACGAACTAGATGAATATTGCGGTCCGCATAGTCCTTAACTTCTTCAGGGTCATGGGTAATCATCAAAACAGCCTTGCCATGATGATGGGCGCTGTGGTGCATGAGTTCGTAAAATTCATTTTTACTTCCTGCATCCATTCCCGTTGTCGGCTCATCTAGGATAAACACATCTGGATCCGAAGCAAACATACGCGCAATCACCGCTCGTTGCTTTTGTCCCCCAGATAGAGAACCCAAGCGTTTGTCTCGGTGTTCCCACATGCCAACTGAGTCCAGACTGGCCTTGATATGCTCCTCATCATGAGCATTCAAACGACGGAACCAACCTTTTCGCGGATAGCGACCCGACTTGACAAACTCATAAACCGTACTTGGAAAACCAGCATTAAAACTGGCAATCTGTTGAGGAAGGTAAGCTATTCTCAATTTCTTACCCTGCGTATTTGTCTTTGAAATAGTCACCTTTCCAATGCGTGGCTGGAGGATTCCAAGACTGGCCTTAATCAGTGTCGTCTTAGCCGCTCCATTTTCCCCTGTCAAGGTAACAAATTCCCCACTATCAACACTATAATTGATATGTTCAAGAACGGGCTCCTTATCATAATAGAAGGATAAATCCTCTACCGTAATATATCTCATTATTTGATTTCTCCTACTAAAGCAGTCAAAAACCGCTGGATCACTTTTTGTTCATTTGGAGTAAACTGAGTCGCCACTTGTTCATAGGTTAAAAGTGTATGTTCATGGTGATGATGGTGCTCCTCAGCGATTGGACGAGCCAAATCAGTCAACTGATAAAAAATCACACGCGCATCCTTCGGATCTTTAGATGTTTCCAACATCCCTTCCTTGACCAAAGACTTAATGGCCTTTGTAACTGCCGCCTGACTGACATTGAGGCGACGAGCCAACTCTGAATTAGTTAAAGATTCCTCTGACAAGAGCATGAGGATATGCTCCTGGGTATTGGTCAGAGCTACCTCGCTAGTGCAATGACCTATTAGGATTTCATGCTGATTTTCCGCCTGCAAAATCACCTCATTCAAAAAAGCATCGATATCCTTCGCTAGCTGTCTCATATCTGACTCCTTTCCTTTTGGACTTCTCTTTTTTAAGAGAAAATACTATTCTTTGAAGAATTATTTACTGGTTAATTATATCACAACCAAAAAAAGAGTCAAGAAAAAACGTGAAAACCAGTTTCATTCTTGAACTCTTCCATACTATTATCTATTGAAATTCCTTGACATCTCCATCATAAGTCGCCCAGTCTTTACTGAAAAAGCGCTCATTCAGATGGTACATCGGAGCTGGAGTGGGATTGGATAGGAAAGGATCAACGGCCTTGTCAAATGCCAACCAACCCAACCAACCCAGATGAATGGTATCCTTCATAAAAAAAGGCTCCCCTCCATCCTTAGAAAAATCTGCTATATTAGTAAAACCTTGACTTTCTAACTGGTAGCGAATCTTCTGCACCGTTTGTTGGTACATATCCTCTCGTAGACCAGCATAGTCCATCCATTTTTTATTAACAGGTGGAATGATAAAAATCGGGTTGACCTTAGATTTAGAAAACTGTGTTAAAACCAACTGCAAGTCATTATACTCTGGCGACTTGAGATAGGTATGTGTTTTCTGAGAACCTTTTAATTTCTTCAAATCCTTTTTAATCTGAGTAGTATAGAAATAATTTTCCATTCCTAAATCATTATTAGAAGTATTCTTTTCGGCATCTGCTTTAACAATATCTTCTATGGCTTGATAAGAAAACTGATCTGGTAAGGTTTTTAAATATCTACCCACATGCTTATCATAATTGACATAGCCTCTAACTGAAAACTGACCAAAAAAGGAAGCTTGACGTTCATTAAACCGAGCCAATAATTCAATCATTTCATTGTCTGAAGACGACAATTCTTCTTTACTTGCCAACTTCTGAACCAGATCCTTCATAGCTACGTTTGGGAACTGATGCAGTAAGCGAGTCGCTGCATATTGACTAGCATGATCTCCAGATTGATTTTCCAGAAAACTGGTCAACTGGTCTCCATTAAAATACTGCTGAAAGGCTGCTGGCTCATAGCCATTTTTACTGAACCACTGTGGTGAGATAACATACACAACTTGTTTATTCTCTAGCTGTGACAACATCTGTTGCATCCCAAAATACTGATTGAGTGAAGCAGCTCCTCTCTGTCCTAAAAGATAAGGACGGTAGGAGCGATTGTATTTCTCAGCCAAGACTGCAGGATGAGCACTGTCAAAACGAAGCCATTCACTGGAGCCAAAGAAGGGAACAAAACGCATGTTTGGATCAGATAGGGCTCTGACCTTTTGACTCCGCTCCTTAAAACTTTCAATGGTAGTAGCCACCGCTGAACGCTTCTCAGCTCCCAGATCATGATTCATCTCAGTAGGATAGAAAAAGATAAGCAGACAAACCAACAAACCAGCTATCAAGACCGGTCCGAAGATCATCCATAAGCGTTTAAGCATTTTGTAGCTCCACAATACCAGCTATGATTTTATTGGCTGTATTCCAGTCGTCACGACCAAACTCTGTTACAGGGACACGAATGTCAAAACGGTTTTCAATCTCCACAATCAACTCAACCGTTCCCATACTATCCAAGACACCGGCATCAAAAAGATCTTCATCCATCATGTCAGAAACATCTTCCATAAACAACTCATCAATAATTTCGATAACTTCTGATTTGATATCCATATTTTATTTCCTTTTATTTTTTAAACCATAAATCATTCAAAAATCCAGAAAAGATCAAGAATGATAGCATGACGACATGGAATGTGACAACCATGCCAAGCAACTGAATCCAGCGATTCTCAGGTAGAGCAGCTTTCCCTGCTTTTTTCCGTTCCTTATTGAGTGTTTTTTTCTTACGACCCCAAGCGTCATTGATGACCAGTCCAATCCCATGAAAGAGCCCATAGGCGATGTAGTACCAGGTCACACCGTGCCAAAATCCCATAATCAGCATATTTATAATGTAGGCCACACTTGAAGTGACATTGCGATTCTTAAAGACCTTCTTTCTGGTCAATACCATGACCATTCGCATAAAGACAAAGTCACGGAACCAGAAAGAGAGACTCATGTGCCAGCGATTCCAAAATTCCTTTAAATCCTTTGATAAAAAAGGCTTATTAAAGTTGATAGGGCTACGAATTCCCATCAAATTTGAAATGGCTAAGGCAAACATAGAGTAACCTGCAAAGTCAAAGAAAAGCTCCAGACCAAAGGTATACATGACTGCCAAGGCATAGTGGTTAAAGAAGCCACCTGACTGCAGGGCTAGATTCTTCAGAGGAGGTAGTAAAGTTTCTCCTAAAATATGAGCCAGGATAAACTTGTACAAAAATCCCCACATAATATAGCGAACAGATTCATCCAACATATCCATCAACTCATCCCGCTCAGGAATGGTCTGATAATTTTCATTAAAACGCTTAAAGCGATCGATTGGGCCACTTGAAAAGGTCGGCATGAAGAGAAGAAAACGGAGGAATTCCCAGAGGGTAAAATCCTTAATCACTCCATCTCTCAGCTCGATGATAATCCCAACCGAACGAAAGGTCAGGTAAGAAATACCCAAAAAGCCAAGCAAAGACTGCGTTCCATTGATAGCTGGCTGCACCTTGACAAAGATAATCGGAAGTAGGGACAGAAAACTAACTAGGTAGAAAACCCACTTACCATCCTTACTTTTTCGATAGTGCTTATAGAAAAGCAAGAGCAATATTTCCCAGCACAGATAAATGCCCAAGGCAGCCAATTGATTAGTCTTCCCACCTACCAGCATGGTAACGATAAAGAAGAGACTAACCAATACCTCGTACCAGGCAAAGCGTTTCTTGAAAAAGAGGCCGATAAAGATGGGCAAGGTTGCAACAATCACATAGACAAAATACTGAGGATTGCCGTATGGCTCTAAATGAGGAAGCTGTTTAAAGAACTCCATCATCTCCTATTTACCTCATTAATCAATCCTTTGATATCAATTTTTCCATTTGGAGTCAGTGGCAAACTGTCTCGATAAAGGAATTTGGACGGCATCATATAAGACATCATAATATCTGTCAAGTCTTCCTTAATGGCCTTGGTAATATCGATATCACGCTCAAACTGCTCACGAACACCATCTTTTAAGATGACATAGGCTAGAAGATTTTGCACCTTGTGGTCTTTATTATAGCGCGGTACTGCAACAGCAGACTCGATAAAGCGAGACTTATTGAGGTTTTGAGAGACATCTTCTAACTCAATGCGGTAACCGTTGAACTTAATCTGGAAGTCCATGCGTCCGCCGTAGAGAAGCAAGCCCTCATCTGTCATAGTTCCCACATCTCCTGTATGGTAGGCTGGTAGACCTTCAAACTCAAAGAAGGCTTCTGCCGTTTTTTCAGGATTATTCATATAACCTTTTGAAACGGCTGGTCCAGAAACAATAATTTCTCCCTGTTCACCATTTGACAGTTTCTTGCCGTCCTCATCAATGATAAAGGTTGGAGAGTCGGCCTTGGTATAGCCGATTGGTAGGCGTTTGAGAGTCGCCAACATCTCGTCTGTCACAGCAACTGCTGATAGGGCTACTGTCGCTTCTGTTGGGCCGTAAGCATTGATAATACGGGCATTCGGGAAACGCTCACGCAGTTTTTGAGCCGTTTTGACCGTCAACTCTTCACCATCAAAGTAGAAATGCGTAATTCCAGGCATTTTCTCGCTATTAAAGTCTTCTGATAACATAGCCATATCTGCAAAAGAAGGGGTTGAGGTCCAGATAGCGATTGGCAATGAAAAGATGGTCGCAAAGAGTTGCTTAAAGTCCTGAGTAATAGCTGAAGGAAGAGCGAAAAGCGTACCACCCAGTGCCAAGGTCGGAGCCCAGTACATGACAGACAGATCAAAAGAATAAGGTGGCTGAGCCAGCATTTGCGGACGATTCGGTGTCGCAAATTCCTTGTCCGTAATCATCCAGTTGGTAAAGCTGAGGAGGTTATCATGTGAAATCTGCACTCCCTTTGGCTTACCAGTCGTACCAGAAGTAAAGATGATGTAGTAATTATCATCGCCCTTGACTGGATGCGTGATCTCATAATTATTCCCCTGAGCAAAGGCTTCTTGAACCTGAGCTAGAGTCATCATCGGTGTAGAAACCTGCTCCAATGGAAAGTCTGAGATAGCAATAATCAAGCTTGGCTCTGCTACTTCTAAAATAGCTGAAACTCGCTCCAAGGCCGAATGGCTGTCAATTGGAATGTAGGCATGCCCCGACTTAGTCAGCGCTACAAAGGTTGCCAACATTTCATATTCTTGGCCACCAAAAACAACCACAGGAGACTTCTCAGGTAAATCTAGTTGGTCAATGGCTGCAGCCAAACTATCCGAATCAGCTTTCAAATCTCCATAAGTGTGTTCCTGCCCCAAAACATTGTAAACAGGATAGCTAGGCTGGGTCTGAGCAAAATGCTCAATAGTTTCAATCATATCTACTATTGGTTTATTTGACATAATAAGGATTCTCCTTCAAGTTAAAATTCATTATAGATAAAGCTTCCTTGACCCTGACCAAGATAGCTAAAAAAGTAAAGTAGCCCAAGAAAGATAATAAAATACAAGGCTGTCCGACCAAAAAAGAGGTACAATTCTTTTCTCTGTTTCATCAAGAAAAACCATTCATTTCTGTAATTTTTCGCTAAAATAAAATCAATTTCTTACTAATTTATTTTTCTGCTATTATACCATTTTATAGACTAGTTTTTCAATTGTTTACCCGTCTATTTTCACTACGTTTCAGTAATATTAATTTGTTCCATATGATTCTTTCTAATGATAGATTGAATGCTTTTCAGTATAAATTATATGGGGCTACAATAAAGTAGGCTCCATACTACCTATAGAGGATGTCTCCACTATAAATATTATAGAGCCTTATCTTATGTCTCACTTTATCGGTGCAGTTCCCTTTATCTAGAGTTTTTTATAGTATGTAATCCTAAAATTCACTATAGATAAATTCTTGAATGTTCGAAAAATCGGTCACAAAACAATAAATCACGATGCTTAAGATAACCGTATAGAAAAATAACGTCCACAAGATTAAACGGTGTGTGTTAGTTATCTTGGTTTGCAAATTTGTAAAGTTCTTTTTCAACTTCCATCCATCCTTTCACTCCAACGTGCATCACGTCAAATAAAAAGTAATCATCATACTCTCTGTTTCCATAGTTTAATACGGTTGCACCATGGCTTTTTGCGACATCTTCTATTTTTTTATAAGTTTTTTCTCGCATCTCTCTTGAGACTCCTGTGTAGTCGTTCCATTTACCATTTACTGGGAAAATAATGACCTCAACTTCAATGCCCAATTCCTTGGCAACTGTCAAGAAGAGTTCCATATCTGAATACTCTGGTGACTCCAGATAGCTCAAATCTTTATTAGAATCTTTCAGCGATGCATAGCGGTCTTTTAAGTAAGTATTGTAGTAATTATTATCAACAGCATAGTCATTATTGTCTGTTTTCTTTTTGACCTCTTCCACAAACCGATCCGTCATTTTTTCCCAATCATAGTCTGGGGTTTTGTCTCCTAGCGAAGGATAATCTGATTTGGCATGTTTTTGATAAAAAGTCTGTTTGAGCTTAAAGGAATACATCACGTTCTCAAACTCTAATAGTTTTTTTTCAACAATAGTTCCTTTTCCATCTATGAAATAACTTTTGTATTTTTTGTAGATGTCATTTTGTTGCTTGTTTCCCTTGGTAATCTCGATAATGCGATTGATCAGTTTCTCTTTCGTTTCCTTACTAATCTTGTCATTATCTAGCATGTGGAAAATATGTTCCTGAGAAGCCTTATTCAAAAAGGCATCCTGATGAGTCCCATCTTTTTCAAACCACTGAACCGACTCTATTATAGCCACTTTTCGATTAGTCATAGATCCTTCAATAGAACCCAAGGTCGTAGCCTGAATGATGTTTTGTGAATAACTGGTCCCAATCTGCATGATATTAAAATCGTTGTAGTTAAAAATTTTATTGGGATGATAGTCTTCATTTATCGTCGCAACCAACTCAGATGATCCCAATAAAACAAATGTATTGGGAGTAATATTGCTTGTCAGAATATCTCTACTTTTATACTTTTCATACGAAGTGCTATAGCGAATACTATTATCCTTTACTTTATAATAATCATCAATCTTCTTGACGTATGTCACATTTAAAAGGGCAAGCGTCGCAATTACGAGCACAAGCGATAGCAAAAATGCTTTTAGTTTAATCATCTCGTTTTATCCTATCCCTTCGATCCGTCCAATCTCTTTTCAATTTCTTATCTCTTTAAAATCGTAAGTAAGATTTTATAGGGTTCACCTGAAAAGATAAAGAAACCAATCATAACCAAATTCATGGTCACAAACCAACTTAGTAGTTTATACCAATTTTTGTTTTTATTTTTCTTATAAAAAGTGCTTTTCTTTTGATACACTTCAAATCCAGCCATCAAGACACCATGATAAAAACCATAAACAATGTAGCTAACACTAAGGCCATGCCAAAAACCCATGACCAACATATTGACCATATAGGCATAGGTTGCATTGTGTAGTCTATTTTTAAACCATTTTTTCCTGATAACCTGCATCAATACTCTTGAAAATACAAAATCTCTCAACCAGGTCGACAAGGTGATATGCCATCTGGTCCAGAAATCCTTGATATCGACACTCAAGAAAGGTTTGTTAAAGTTCATCGGTGTCTGAATACCTAGAATGTTACTACTTCCAACAGCCATTAGACTATAGCCTGCAAAGTCGAAGAACAGATACAAGGTATAGAGGTACATATACTTGATTGAGTAAACGACTGTACCAGTATTATTTAGAGCGAGTAACATCTGGTAAACATAGGTTGATAAAACAACCTTGTAAAGAAGGCCTAGAATGATACGATACACACCGTCCCCTGCTAACTCTAGATACTCTTTTCGAGGCATGACCTCGTTTATCTCTTTTAAAAATCTCCTACTCCGATCAATCGGACCAGCACTAACTGTAGGGAAAAAAAGTAAAAATTGCAGGTAGTCTTTTATGCTAATCTTTTCTTTAATCAAGCCATCCGATATTTCTAGCATGATCTGAATGGTCTTAAAGGACATGTAAGAAATTCCAATAAAGGCCAACAAATGCAGAGAAGTCAGGGCAAAGACTTTATTGATCACTAAAGGAAGAATGGAAAGGAAAACCAGTGGTTTCAGCCGCTTTATTTCTATCCTCTGTGCTATGAAAACCAGAAAATATTGATAAATTACAAAGGAGATTAAATAGACAATCATTGCTCTACTCTTGCCATAAATAGCTCCTGCAAATAAGAGGGAGAGCACCAAAATATAGTAGTCCTTACGTTTTTCAAAAAAGTTTACTGCAAAACCAATTAGTAAAACTACAAACAAAAGAAGGAAAAACTCATTCCCCTCGAAATAATTCATACCAGCCAAACTCCTTTTTTCTTTTTCTCATCTCATGATTTATCTTTTTAAGATTAGTTCCTATCATATTACCAAGGATAGTTAACTTTATTCATTATACCATAATTTAAAAACTATAAATACTTCTGTTATTTTATTTCTTAAAATAAAAAATCCAAATGACTCTTAGTACTGAACCCCAATAATGATACAAAATTATTCACACAATAAATAAAATTCAAGAACAAAAAATTGATGAAGGAACCGGTGAAGGATTCTGACTTTTTAGCTGTAAAGCTTCGACTCTTTCCTCTAACTCTTTTAGGTAAGCTACCTCAGTACGTAAGCGTTCATTCTCCTCCTTAAATCGTTCTAATTCTGTCATTTCTTCACAAGTTTTCTTCTGTTTACGTCCCATTTTAGCTAACCTTCCTCTTATTTTCTCAGCAATAGTATACCTGTTTTTCCTGTATTGTGCCAGCCAATTTGGAAGCATTCCTTGGTTTGGGAGGGCATAATCAAGACTAGCACTTCCTTGCGAACGACCTTCAAGAAGAACTTTATCAATCATTTTTTGTTTTAATTCTGGAGAATAATCGCGATTCTGCCCTTTCTTGACAATTTCAATCCCATAACGATCAAAACAAACTAAAAATGTATGTTAGTTTAGAAATACCTACTCCAAATATAGTTGAAAGTTGCTTTAAGCTGATTCCTTGTTTTTTAGTTCATGGATTTGAACTTTCTCTTCATAATTCAATTTCATAATAAAACGCACAATATCAAGTTTTTTCAACACCTGATACTATGCGCTTTTCTAATTTTTCAAGACTTTTTAACTAGTCTCTTACCTAAAATAATCTCGTCTGATATAAATTAAAATAGCTTCTATCATCAGACAAATGGCTGATAGCCAAAAACTGATGCTAATACCAAAACTCTCAGTAATATAGCTCATTAGCAAAACAAATACTGAAAATGCTAGTGTCGAAATCACTTCCAGAACGGAATAGACATTAACCAAGTTATTTTCCTCTACTGTTTCCTGAAGAAATACACTTTCAGGAACTTCTTTTAGCTGCGATAACATACCAACTAAAGCTGAAAATACTAAAAACATCTGTGCATTTGGAAAATATAGAATAGTCAGTGTCACTATTGCCATGGCTACAAGAGGAAAAAGAATACTTTCCCATTTAGCAGCGAGGAACTTTTCAGATAGCCTAAAAGCAATTAAGCCACTAATTATAATACCAATAGAGTATGCTGTATTAGAATATCCCCAGTAACTTTCCGTTTCATTTAATAACTCAGTTACAAAGACAAGTATGATAGACGAAACCCAAATCGTATTTGAGAAAATTTCAAATAAATTTGCTGATACAAAAAGTCTTAATCTAGGATCTCTAGCAACTAACTTCCAACCTTTGAGCAAAATTTCAAGATTTGTCTCTGACTCTAGCACCTCCACTTCAGCCTTCGGAAGAAATAACATCAGAAAGCTAGAAATGATATACAAGATTAAAATGATAAACGTGGTAGGTAACAGACCAATTGTTGCAAACAAGAGTCCACCTAATCCCCAACCCACCAATTGAACAGCTTCACCACTCATCGATAAGGCTGAGTTAGCCTTGCCCAAATCGGTCGCATAACGTGGCACAATAGCATAGGAAACGGGTGCTGCAAAACCATCTAATATGGAAATTACAACAACAAATAGATAGATCACCAAAGGCGCTACTGATTGCATTACGGTAAACATTCCTACCAGTATCGTTAATAATATAGTCTTTCCAAATTGAGAGAAAGATAAAACCCTATTGAGCGCTATCCTTTTAGTAACTAAAGGAACTAAAAGACTCGCAACAAAAGAGGATATCCCTATTAAAATGGGAACTAGTGACGTGGCAATTACTGATTTTGAAATAATGTATATGTTAGCAATGATTGTTACTCTAAAGAAAATATCTGCTAAATTTGCAAACAATTGAGAGACTAGCAACTTGATAAATGAATTAGACATACAGCTCTCCCATCTTTATTTCCAACTTTGGAATTAAAATTTGATTTTTAATATTTTAGCATAAAATAGCAGAAAACAAAAGTGAGATTTTTCACATGAAAAAGCAAAAACTATTGCCTTTATTATTCCTACTTTTAAAGGAATGATTATTATCGTTGGAGGCTAGCTCTAAGAAGTTATACTCAATGAAAAAGCCTGAGATTTTCATCTCAAGCTCTATCAACATAATTGTTTTCTAGATTAGAAAAGTGAGAATACAAGCACGGCCAAGGCTGCACCGATAACAGGTCCCACAACAGGAATCCAGGCATAAGACCAGTCTCCGTCTCCCTTGTTTGAAATTGGAAGGATACTGTGCATGATACGAGGTCCAAGGTCACGTGCAGGGTTCAAGGCATAACCTGTTGTCCCACCTAGGGATAGACCGATACCGACAATCAAAGTTCCCACTGCAAAGGTTCCGATTCCTGCTTGAAGGTCATAAAGTCCCAAAGCAAAGATTGTCAATACCAATACAAAAGTTCCTAGGATTTCACTAATCAAGTTTGATACAGTATCTTTGATGGCTGGTCCAGTACTGAAGGTTGCCAGGATATTTCCTGCATTTTCTTCTGCCTCATAGTGAGGTTTGAATTGCAACCAAACCAAAATCTGACCGAGCATAGCCCCTGCGAACTGGGCTAGGATATAAGGGAAAACGGATGCCCAAGGCAAGTCACCTTTTAAAGCCACACCAATGGTCACAGCTGGGTTTAAATGAGCTGGACTGAGTTTTCCAGATACAAAGACTGCAACTGCAACTGCAATCCCCCAACCCATCGTAATCACAATCCAACCTGAGCTGTTGCTCTTGGTTTTTGGAAGAACAACACCAGCAACAACACCATTTCCTAGAAGAATTAGGATTAAAGTCCCTAGAAATTCTCCAAATAATTCATTCATCATCTTTCTGTCTCCATTAAAAAGAAGGGGCGGGCGGCAAGGAATGCTGCCCTCCACCTCTTTTATTTTTTCTTAATTTTTTAATTCTGCTAAATCGTTGTTAGCGAGAGCCGCTTCGACATCCGCACGGTAGCCTGCTTTGTCTTCTTGTGACCAATCATAGAATCGTCCCATTTCATCCAAAACTGGCTCAACGATGCTATCCAAGCTATCACGCATAAAGAGCATGTGGTTGGTACGACGAAGAAGGAAGTCAACTGGGCTAAGAGCCAACTCATTGCGCATTGCATAGTGAAGGGACAAGGTATCCGCCAAGCTGAGTCCTGGTGCTTGTTCTAAACTATGAGCAAGAGCAAAGACCTTCGGTGCATTTGAACCGTAAAGATTTGCTAGGTAATGAGCTTCCTTGCTATCCAAACCACGTGACACTCCAAGTTGCGCAAAGGCTTCGATTTCTGAGTCTACATTTGCTGGGTTCAATTCTCCACCTGAAACAGGGTAAGTCTTAGAGTTGATGAGTTTAAAGCTACGGTCAAATTCTGCTTTGAGGATGTCAACCACGCGCTCCATAGCTCCTTCAGCCATCTTACGGTAGTCTGTGATTTTACCACCAGCAAGGGTCAAGAGGCCATTGTCATCTCGGTCCAAGCTCGAACCACGTGAAACTGCAGATGGATCCAAATGTTTCTCAGAGGTACTGCTTTCAAGCTTGCTAACAGCAGCCTCTACATCTTCACGAGTTTTTTCTTTAGAGAGGTAAGATTCAACAGTCGCAATCAAGTTGTTAAAGCTTTCATCACTGATGGTTCCGTTATTTCCTCCATTGTAGTCAGAAGCGCTATTGCCTGCGATCAATGGACGAAGACCTGCCCAGCTACTTTCGATATCATCAATGGTGATATTGGCTTCTGGGAAGCGGTTGTTGACAATGCCAAGTAGGTAATCTACATCTTCCTGAGTTACTTTTGGATGTTCCAAATCACCTGTGTAGTCTGTATCAGTTGTACCAAAGTAAGTCTTGTTTTCACGTGGGAGAACAAAGACCATACGGCCATCACCCAAACCTGTATCAAAGTAAACTGGCTGTGAAACCTTGATCTTGCTTGAGTCCACTACCAAGTGAACTCCCTTAGTTGGACGCATTTGTGAGAATTGTGTTCCCTTATTAGACAAATTGCGCACCTTGTCGCTCCAAGGACCTGTTGTGTTAATCACCAGACGGGCCTTGATTTCAAAGACTTGGTCTGTCAAGAGATCACGGGCTACGACACCTGTAATCTTGCCACTTTCGTCAAAGAGGAAGCCTTCTGCCTTCACGTGGTTAGCAATGAGGGCACCGTCTTGGTTGGCACGTTTGATGTTTTCAATTACGAGACGCGCATCGTTGTTACGGAAGTCAAGATAAACTCCACCTCCTACCAAACCTTCTTTCTTCAAGTTTGGCTGGCGTTCCAAGACTTCTTCTTTGCTCAAAACCTTGTTTGCAGCAGGCGTATTGTTAACCCCTGCCAAAAGGTCATACAAGTCCATAGCTACTTTCAGACGGAAGAGGCTAAAGGTTGCTCCATCTTCTTCATAAACTGGTAAGAGCATTGGGTCTGGTTTCGGAATGTGTGGAGCGATTTGTTGAACCACTGCACGTTCTGAAACTGTATCTGATACTACTTCTACGTCGAATTGTTTGAGGTAACGAAGACCGCCGTGAACCAATTTTGTTGAACGGCTGGATGTTCCTTCTGAGAAGTCCTGCATTTCAATCAAACCAGTATCTAGACCACTAGCTGCCGCCTGCAAGGCTACACCAGCCCCTGTGATTCCTCCACCGATAATCAAGAGGTCCAGGGTACGTTCCTGCATTTTTTTAATTGATAATTCACGTGTTTTCTTTGAAAATTCCATATTTACACACTTTCTAACTAAGTCACTTTATTCTTCCAGTATTAGTCGTCTACTTCCGCAAAGACTTGGGTTGCTTTCACAGCTTTCTTCCAGCCCTTGTAGAGTTGTTCCTTGCGAGATTCATTCATAGATGGTTCAAAGAGTTCTCCTGTCTCATTCAAGAGTTTCAACTCATCCAAGTCCTTCCAATAGCCCACTGACAAACCTGCTAGAAAGGCTGCCCCCAGAGCTGTTGTTTCCAAATTTTTGGCGCGTGCGATATCGATTCCCAAAATGTCAGCTTGGAACTGCATGAGGAAATTATTCATAGCTGCACCACCGTCTACTTTCAAGACTTGGATAGCTGTCTGCGCATCCACTTGCATGGTGTCGATGATGTCACGCACTTGATAAGCGATAGATTGCAAAGTCGCCTTGATAAAGTCTTCTTTAGTTGTTCCACGAGTTAAGCCAAAGACAGAACCGCGAGCGTTTTGGTTCCAGTATGGAGCTCCTAGACCTGTAAAGGCTGGAACAACATAAACTTCATCGTTGTTGTGAGAATCACGGGCATATTTTTCAGATTCTGGTGAATTTTCGACCATGCGAAGTCCATCACGAAGCCACTGAATGGCACTTCCTGCGATGAAAATAGACCCTTCCAAGGCATAGTAAACCTTGCCATTAATTCCGTAACCAATGGTTGTCAAGAGGTTGTTCTCAGACAACTGCATCTCTTCACCAGTATTCATGATGATGAAAGAACCTGTTCCATAAGTATTCTTGACCATACCTGGTTCAAAGGCCAACTGTCCAAAGAGGGCTGCCTGTTGGTCCCCAGCCATACCTGAGATTGGGACTTCTCCACCATAGAAATGGAATGGGGCTGTCTTACCGTAGATTTCAGAGTTAGAACGAACTTCTGGCAGCATAGCCTTAGGAATGTTGAGAATTTCCAAAATCTCATCATCCCATTTGAGTTCTTTAATATTATAAAGCATGGTACGAGCTGCATTTGAGTAGTCCGTCACGTGAGCCGCACCGTCAGTCAATTTCCAAACCAACCAAGTATCAATGGTACCAAAGAGCAATTCTCCTTTTTCTGCTCGCTCTTGAGCGCCTTCTACATGGTCCAAAATCCAACGAACCTTGGTAGCAGAGAAGTAAGCATCGATGATCAAACCAGTCTTTTCATGGAATTTTTCCACATAACCCTGACTTTTTAGTTGTTCAGCCAAAGGTGCTGTCTGACGTGATTGCCAAACGATAGCGTTGTAGATAGGGAGCCCTGTTTTCTTATCCCAGACAACAGTTGTTTCACGCTGGTTGGTGATCCCGATTGCTTCAATTTGATTTGGCTTGACACCACTTTCGATGAAAGCACCCGCAATAACTGACTGGACGGAGTTCCAAATTTCATTGGCATTGTGCTCTACCCAACCTGCCTGAGGGAAAATCTGGGTAAACTCTTTTTGACTCGAGCTAACCTTTTCCCCTTTTTTGTTGAAAATGATGGCACGAGAACTTGTAGTTCCCTGGTCAATGGCCATAATGTATTTTTCTTGTGACATGTGCTGTCCTCCTGATAAAGATCTTGAGGATGTTTCCTCTTTACAGTAACTAGTATACAAAATAAAGCGCTTTCTTGTTCATCAACTTTTTTTAATTTTTTAAAAAATGTGAGGAGATTGTGTGAATTTCACAAAAAAGACCTGGAACGACCAAGCCTTTTAAGTGAATAATAACTGACGAATAGCCGCCAAATCTTCCATATCCAAGTCATTTTTTAAATAATAGACTGGGGTTTGTTCCTTCTTATGAATGGGGTTATTGGTAACCAGCAAATCATAATGTCGAGTTCGGTCATAGGCTTCAATGGTAATAAAACGATTATATTCCAAATACCGTTTCAAAATGGCTGCCATCCTTGAAAAGACAAGAAAACCAGATGTCAAATCCAGACCAATCCGCATATGCTGACCACCATTTTCAGCCATATATTCCATCAACTGAAGCCATTCCCAGAGAATTTTCTTATCCAAATCCGTCCCCTGCTGAAAGGCAGGTAGAGCATGAAAAATTTCCTCTGCCGTCCCCCTAAAATCATGTTCCATCAGTAAATATGGATGACGATTCTCTAACTTGTACTTGTAGCAATCCTGTAAAATATAGCCCTTATAAAGATAGACTTGAGCACAAAGCTGACTGAGTTCATAGGTAACATGGTCCTCTGTGTAATCACCCAGTAACTCCTCCTTCTTCATTTCTTGAATCAATTGCGTCAGTAAATCTGCTAACTGCCCTCCAAATCCAAGGATATACTCCATAGTATGAAGAGGAAGAATGCGATGAGATATGAGGAAAGAGAAGAAAATCATCATCTCACCATCCTCAGTTCCTAAAGGAAGGTGTTGCCCAGCAAAAAAGGACGGAGCCTTTCTCAGCAAACGAAGATAGAAAATATTGTCAAAATACCCTCGCATTTTTTCTTCTATGACTTGAAACTGACAGGCATTGACCCGGAGACGTTGTTGACTGATGTGAGACCAGAGAACCAAGTCCAATTTCTGCCCCGAAGACAAACTTGCACCACAGATCTCTTCTAAACTGGCAATCTCCTGTTTTCTCTCTGGTTTCTGCATATGGCCTTCCCATTCCTGACTCGACCAAACCTTGCGGAAAAGACAGAAATAGAAATAGCGAATCTGATGCTCTGGACCTCGCCAACGTCCATTCTGGATGGATAAATCAAATTCTGACAAAATCTGATTTAAACTAGCCAAGTGGCGACCAAGCGTAGCCTCACTAATCATCAATTCTTGAGCCAGCTGATGGGCTAAAAACTGTTGGTGGTAGAGAAGATAAACAAGAATCTGATATTTAACAGCATTCTCCAAAAACAGGCTACGGATATCTCTCCCCTTGGTAGCTGCACCGATCGACAGGCGCAGATTTTCATCTTCTAAGGAGATATTCATCTCTAAACCACTGTCCAAAGTCTTGTCATTGAGCAGGGTGACATATTTGGTTAGGGTTGCTTTTGAAAATCCTGTTTCCTCCATTACAGCCTTGACGGTCGTCTGAGACTCTTGTAAGAGAAAGGAAAGGATTGAAAATTGGCCAGATTCAGCCTTTTCCATCAAGTCTCCTAAATACATTTGTTACCCCTTTCATGTTCTACCTTAAGCATAGCATAAATCTTACAAATGCTGAAATAATCTGTTTCTCTTTTTATTTCCCTGCTAAATTCCCGGTCCATTATCCTGAAAATCAACAAACACACGGCTCCCCCTTTGGGCATTTTTATGCTAAAATAGTAGCTATGGATAAAATTATTAAAACTATATCAGAAAGCGGAGCCTTTCGTGCTTTTGTCCTTGATAGCACAGAAACCGTCCGCACTGCTCAAGAAAAACACCAAACCCAAGCTAGCTCAACTGTAGCGCTTGGTCGAACTCTTATCGCTAGCCAGATTCTCGCAGCCAATGAAAAAGGAAATACCAAACTAACAGTGAAGGTACTGGGATCTAGCTCTCTAGGAGCCATTATCACCGTTGCTGATACCAAGGGGAACGTCAAAGGCTACGTTCAAAATCCTGGTGTTGACATCAAAAAGACTGCAACTGGTGAAGTCCTAGTTGGACCTTTTGTTGGAAATGGTCAATTCCTCGTTATCACAGACTACGGTACTGGAAATCCTTACAACTCTATGACTCCCCTTATCTCTGGGGAAATCGGTGAAGACCTGGCCTTTTACCTGACCGAAAGCCAACAAACCCCTTCAGCAGTCGGCCTCAATGTCCTTTTGGACGAGGAAGACAAGGTCAAGGTTGCAGGTGGTTTCCTAGTCCAAGTCTTGCCAGGAGCCAAGGAAGAAGAGATTGCTCGCTTTGAAAAACGCATCCAAGAAATGCCAGCTATCTCAACCCTTCTCGAAAGCGAAGACCATATCGAAGCCCTCCTCAAGGCAATCTACGGTGACGAGGCCTACAAGCGTCTTTCTGAAGAAGAAATCCGTTTCCAATGTGACTGTAGCCATGAACGCTTTATGAACGCTCTTGCTAGCCTTCCAAGCTCAGACTTACAGGAAATGAAAGAGGAAGACCACGGAGCAGAAATCACTTGTCAATTCTGCCAAACTACCTATAACTTTGATGAAAACGACCTGGAGGAACTCATTCGTGACAAATCTTAATACACCTTTTATGATTGGCAATGTTGAGATTCCCAATCGTACCGTTTTAGCACCCATGGCTGGCGTGACCAACTCAGCCTTTCGTACTATTGCAAAAGAGCTCGGAGCTGGACTCGTTGTAATGGAAATGGTCTCTGACAAGGGAATCCAATACAACAACGAAAAAACCCTGCACATGCTTCATATTGACGAAGGCGAAAACCCTGTCTCTATCCAACTCTTTGGTAGTGATGAAGACAGCCTAGCACGCGCAGCAGAATTCATCCAAGAAAACACCAAAACCGATATCGTGGATATCAACATGGGCTGCCCTGTTAACAAAATCGTGAAAAACGAAGCTGGAGCTATGTGGCTCAAAGATCCAGACAAGATCTACTCTATCATCAACAAGGTCCAATCGGTTCTTGATATTCCCCTTACTGTCAAAATGCGTACTGGCTGGGCTGACCCATCTCTGGCAGTAGAGAATGCCCTCGCTGCTGAAGCTGCAGGTGTTTCTGCCCTCGCCATGCATGGCCGTACCCGTGAACAAATGTATACAGGCCACGCCGACCTTGAAACTCTTCATAAGGTTGCCCAAGCTCTTACCAAGATTCCCTTCATCGCTAACGGCGACATCCGCACAGTCCAAGAAGCCAAACAACGCATCGAAGAAGTTGGTGCTGACGCAGTTATGATTGGTCGCGCTGCCATGGGAAATCCCTACCTCTTCAACCAGATCAACCATTACTTTGAAACAGGAGAAATCCTACCTGATTTGACCTTTGAGGACAAGATAAAAATCGCCTACGAACACTTGAAACGCTTGATTAACCTCAAAGGAGAAAACGTCGCAGTTCGTGAATTCCGCGGCCTCGCTCCTCACTACCTCCGTGGAACTTCTGGCGCTGCCAAACTCCGTGGAGCCATTTCACAAGCTAGTACCCTAGCAGAGATTGAAGCCCTCTTGCAATTGGAGAAAGTTTAAACACAGAAAACCCGTAAACTTCATTCAGTTACGGGTTTTTAAAATGTCTATAAACTTGAGATTCTAAATTCTACTATTGAGCTAAAGCAACACTGGAAATCTTGCCATCTGCACCTGTGGTAATTTGAACGGTCTTTCCTCCACCGATTGTAGCATTATACTTACCATCGTCAAGAGTATAAGAATAGTCTCTGATAGAGTAGTTTTCTTTCTTTCCATCAGCAGATTCTACTGTGAATTTGCCTCCTGATGAAACTGTGATGGTTTCACCATTGGCACCCTTCCAGTTGCCTGCAGCTGCTGAGAAATCACCATCAACCATGGTTAAAACACCCTTGTAGCGTTTGTTGTGTTCTGCTTGCTTGTCTTGAAGTTTGCGGTCAGTTGTTGGATCATAGCCTGACTGGTTAGACTGGGCTTGAGAACCTTGCTGAGTTGAAGGAGCTTGAGTAGCAGTTTGTTGACTAGCTGCCTGTTGATTAGACACTTCTTGGCCTTGTCTTTGCTCTGGTGCAGGTGTCGCTTCTGATGGTGTCGCAGTTGCTGCAGACTGGTCAGTAGATGATTTGGTCTTTTCAGATGAAGCTGAACTTGAGGACTTCTGAGTTTTACTTTCTTTGCTAGAAGAAGCTGCTTTTGAGCTTGATGATTGGCTTGTCTTAACAGAACTGCTTGCTTGAGTTGTTTCCTTTTTATTTCCACAAGCTCCTAATAGCAAGGTAGAAGCCAATACAGTTGCTGCCATCAATTTGATATAGGTTTTCTTTTTCATTTTTCTACTCCTTTGTAATATTTTAGAAATATAAAGAAATCTTTTTGTAATACTATTGTAACATTCTCATTTGAATATGTCAACAATTTATCTAAACTATTTTAAAAATTTTAAATACTTTAGATACGTTTACTCCTCCTACTCTTCTATTCGTAATAAAACAGAAAAACAGGAGATTTTTCTGTTAAAAATTTAAATTTGTTTTTGTGTAATCGCTTGCATTCTTAAGTACAAAGGAATATAATAACATTGAAATAGAATATAGGAGGTGTAGACTTATGTTAAGCAAATATTACAAGTATCTTCCTTGGTTGATTGTGACAGCTATTGTCTCTTATCAATCAGCAACTTACTATGCGCGAACTGCATTTGATGTGTTTTATCTGACTACAATCTTTTTGATTTTCTATATCGCTTTGTTAGTTTTGCATGAGAACTATCTCAAGTATCGATACAAAGACTTTTTTACTCACCTGTTGAGCAATTCTAAGAAGGATAGCCATCCCTAAAAACAGTCGCAACAGCAAAGCAAACTAATAAAGGCAAACAAAGAGGTCGGGAACTTTGTCCCGACCTCGTTTTTTATTTCAATCGATAGGTTTTTCTTGGTTTCTTTTTAGGCACTCGTTTGAGTCCAACTTCTTCTACATATTCTCCGTATTTTACGAGAAAGTTATTGCTGACGATGGGGCGACCGGGGTTGATAAGATTGACCAGTTCAGTTCCTTCGTAGACAGTGAACTCCTCCTCCAGCAGATAAAGGAAGGTCGGATTCCAGTCGAGACGGCCTTGGATTCGTTTGATGGATTCTTGGATAATGGCATAATGATCAAAAGCGAAGGCTTGCTCCTCCAACTCTACTCCCTTTAAGAAGCACTTGCCTGTCTGAAAATCGACATCTACAAAAACCACGTCCTTGGCATCGTCTCCTGCTTGAACAAGTTCTAATGCACGACTAGGCAGATAAACCAAGTGGGCAATGGTCACTGTCCAGCCCCGTGGGTCACGGCCGGGAGTCGATACGGTCATCAATTGCTCGATTTTTTCCAAAGGAAGATCGAGATTAACTTCTTCTCTCACCTCACGCTGACAGGCATGCGCAGCATCTTCGCCCTTGTCCATAAATCCTCCAACCAGAGCCAAACAATTTTGATAAGGGTGAGCCTTGCGACGAATTAATAAGAGCTTGATCTTTCCTTCGACAAAGCAGTAGGCTACCATATCCACCGTCACACTTGGCTTTTCATATTGAGGGAGTTCCTGCTTGTAGTACCAGTCTAAAAACTCTTCCTGACTGGCATGGATTTCATAATATTCTTTTTCCGTCATCCCGTCTGGAATCTTCGTATCTGCCATTTTATGCCTCCTTACGAACTGCCTTAGTCCATTGGTACCAACCCACTAAACTATTGAGTGTGTAAACCCAGTACATGCCTTGGATATGGATATTTTCACCCCACCAGAGGTAGATACTAAATAGGTTAGTTGCAATCCAAAAAATCCATTGCTCACGGTAGAGACGTGTCATCAAGAGCTGACCAACACCATTTGTCGCGTCCGTTACACTATCGCGGAATGGTCGAGCACTGTGGATGCTTTGATAAGCTAGGCCCATACCAATCCAGATAATTGCAGTCAAAACTAAATACTTGAGCCAATCCACTAAGGATAATTTCTTGGCTTCAAAGTGCGATTCTTCTACTTTTCCTTGGTCATTAATACGGTTGGACAGCCAAGCATAGAGACCAATCGGCTGCATGACAAAGAAGTAAACGGTCGTCAAAACTTCACCATAAAAAGTCGCATTCATGGCCAAAACCAAATAGATAGCAGAGTTAATGGCCCCAAAGAGATAATTGCTTGCACGCCCTTCTGCTACCAAGATAACACAGACAATCCCAGTCCAAGATGCAAACAAGCTCATCCAGTCATGACTTTCTGTATTTTGAGTGAACTCTAAGATCAAGGGAACACTTGACAGGGTGATAAGATACAACCACTGGAAGAGGCTACGGCCGACAAAGAGATCTTTCCAGAGCAGGCGCATGATTCCTGCAAAACCGATTTTGCGGGCTTCCGCATGGACATTTTTAAAGTTTTCGATAAATTGTTTGATTTTTTCAGTTAGTTTTTTCATAATTTTCTCCTAATCTGCTTGGTAAATGGCATCAATAGCCACTTTGGCTGCTTCATAATTGCCTAGGTAATCCTCAGCTAGATAAACTAGTGGAATGGTGGTTAAATATTGCTCTCTCATCTGATCCAAATGCTGGGAAAAACTATGACGAATATGGTCTTCTGCCATAGTCATATCTCTAAATCCGTCATTGACATAGGAGCCGACAGGCTGCACAAAGAGAATCAAGTCCCATTTTTCCTTAGCCAAGATCGAAACAAAGAGATTGTCAAATGTCTCTCCTGATAAGTCCCCTTGGTCCTCAGTCTCCATGTAATAATCATAGTAGCCCTTGGTTACTAAGGAGTTGGTGTCTGCTATTACCAGTCCTCTATTGGCATTGCTATCGATTAACTTAGAGGTCTGGTCATACTGCCCCAACAGGAGATAATAGTAATCTTTTGGAGTCAATTCATCGTCGCGGACATTATTTTTAATCTGATACTCACGTGCGTATTCCAAACTAACTGGTGCATCGTAATACCTAGCCAAATCCTTAGCCAGAGTGGTCTTCCCATTGCTAGCACTTCCCATAATCAACACTTTCTTTGTAAACTGACGACGGAAGGGTTGAGCGATATATTTCCAATATTTACTTGGATTTTCTCGAATCATAGTCGCTGAGATACCAAACTTTCTTTCTTGCAAGACAGTCTCAAAGCCACGATTTGATAATTCTTGCTGGTAGTCACGTTCTCCCACAAAGAAGATTAGTTCTTGCTGGGCTTCATCATAGGAAATCTCTGCAAACATCTGATTCAACCACTCCTGCCAGCCCATAGGGTAACGAGGAAGATTGGTTTCATCTAACTTGCAGACAGAGGTCAACTCGTCATCACCAAAGGCCTCTCGGATATAGCGAAATCTCTTTTGAAGAGTTAAGCCTACCTGCTCCCCTCGGTCTCCCTCATAGCCTGAAACGACAACCCAGACCTGGTCACACTGCCGCTTCGCTCGCTGAATCAGATCAATATGTCCTTGATGAAGCGGAGCAAAAGTCCCAAATACCACTGCTGTTTTCTTTTTCATAAACGCATTACCTTTTTATAATTTTTGATATTTTTATTATCTATGTTTTTATTATAAATTATATTTTTGTTTTGTCAATAGTTTTTTATCATTTTTTATAAAAAAGTAGCAAAAAAGAGAATCAAGATTGCTCCTGATTCTCCATTTTATGCAATATCAAATTTTAACTGGCCTGCTTTAACACCAATCTTAAGTGTGCTGCCTGCCTCTAATTCTCCCTTGAGAAGAAGTTCTGCCAACTTGTCTTCCACTTCTGTTTGCAGGGTTCTGCGAAGTGGACGAGCTCCCATCTCTGGATCATATCCTTGATTTGCCAGCAATTTCAGTGCGGAAGCTTGTAATTTCAAGTCAATACCTTTTTCAGCCAAACTTGTTACTAAAGGTTTAACCATAATCTTCACCACTTCCTGCATATGGTCGCTAGACAAGCTATGGAAGACTACCTTTTCATCAATACGGTTGATAAACTCAGGTCTATAAGCCTTTTTCAACTCTTCAAACATGCGTTTTTCCATATTTTCCTGGTCAAAACGAATGTCCTTAGCTCCAAAACCGACGGTCTTGTCATCACGAAGGGCTGTCGCACCAAGGTTCGATGTCATGATGATAATGGTATTTGAAAAGTCAACCTTGCGTCCCTTGCTATCTGTCAAGACACCGTCTTCCAAGACCTGCAAGAGGACATTAAAGATATCTGGGTGGGCTTTTTCTACCTCGTCAAAGAGGAGAACGGAATAGGGTTTGTTGCGAACCTTCTCGGTCAACTCCCCACCTTCTTCATAACCCACATAGCCCGGAGGAGCTCCATTGAGACGACTGGCTGCAAATTTTTCCATATATTCACTCATATCAAAGCGGATCAGAGCTGATTCATCATCAAAGAGAACTTCTGCCAGAGCCTTGGCCAATTCGGTCTTACCGACACCTGTAGGCCCTAGGAACATAAAGGAACCAATCGGACGCTTATGACTGCGAATCCCTGACTGGTTGCGGCGAATCGCACGGCTAATGCTTGAAACAGCTTGATCTTGACCGATGACACGTTTGTGCAATTCAGCTTCCAAGTTAAGGTATTTCTTAGCGTCCGTCTGAGTCAGTTTTTGGACTGGAATACCTGACAAACGACTCAAGGTGGTCAAAATATCAGACTCTGTCACCAAGTCTTTATAGACAGGCACTTCCTCTTCTTTTGCGATTAGCTGAGCTGCCTGTTTCCACTTGCCATCCATCAAGGCCTTGTCAGCTGGACTCAAGCCCGAATCGTCTGCTTTTACATGCTTTGCCTTATTTTGCACTGTTGCTGCTGCTTCGTCCAAGAGGTCAATAGCAGAGTCCGGCAAATGACGACTAGTCAAGTAACGATGGGCCATCTTGACGGCTGTTTCAACTGCTTCATCTGTGATTTGCACACGGTGATGTTTCTCATAAGTCGCCTTCAAGCCTTGTAAAATGGTCATGCTGTCTGCCACACTCGGCTCTTCAATCGTTACTTTAGCGAAACGACGAGAAAGGGCTGCATCTTTTTCGATATGTTTTTGATATTCTTCCTGAGTGGTCGCACCAACCGTTCTCAAAGTTCCACGCGCCAAGGCTGGCTTCAAGATATTGGCCGCATCTAGAGTTGAGTCAATCCCACTCCCAGAACCCATGATAGTGTGAAGTTCATCGATAAAGAGGATGACTTGTCCATCTTCTTCAATGTCCTTGATGATATTGTTCATACGTTCTTCAAAGTCACCGCGGAAACGTGTCCCTGCGACGACATTCATCAAATCAAGCTCTAACACGCGCATCTTAGCCATTTCCGTAGGCACATCCCCACTAGCAATACGCTGGGCAAGACCAAGCGCCAGAGCAGTTTTCCCGACACCCGCATCTCCAACCAAGACAGGATTATTCTTGGTTTTACGGCTCAAGATTTGAATCATACGAGAGATTTCCTTGTCCCGACCGATGACTGGCTCTAATCTGCCAGAACGCGCTTGCTCCGTTAAATCATGCGTATAGTCCTCGAGACCACCGCTTGGAGTCTGGGGCATGCCCATCATATTGGCCATAGAATTTTGTTTGTCAGCTACTGTACGATGACGTTGGCGTAAAGCCTTGAGGTCTTCACGAGTCCAGCCTGCACGTTCTTCTAGATTTCGACGTAGGGCAGCAATCTTAACCTGATCTTTCTTGTCTTCATAAGAAAAACCAGCTCTCTCCAAGATACGAGTCGCCAAGGCATTGCCATCATGCAAAATCGCATAGAGGACATGCTCCGTCCCTAGCATCTTAGCATGGACCACTGACGCCACATATTCTGCTTCATCAAAAAGGACCTGCAAACGATGAGAAAACGGCAATTCCGTCAAAGTTTCATTCTGGTTATAGTCTGTTTCAGTCAGTTCCAAAGCCACCTCTTCTAAACGGTCCATCTCATATGGATAATCATTTAAAGTGGCCCCTGCCACACTATAACTGTGATTGGACATGGCAATCAACAAGTGCCAAGACTCTAGGTAACAAGCTCCAAAATGGCCAGCCACCATGTAGGCACTTTCGATACATTCATTCAATGCTTTTGAATAGTTCATCTTACTTCCCTTTTCTATCTACCTCTTGTATGACCTGTCGTAGCATGTTTGCTCGAAGTACTGGTGCTTCTTCTCCTAAAACGCGATCCAAAGCTACTGATACTAGCAAATTCATCTCCTGCTTGGTCATCAATTCCTGCTCAACCAAAAGCTGCAGAATATCCTCATAAATTTCTTGACTAACTCGCTCACCAATTGAGTAAAGCAGCTCCCTAAGCATTTCATGATGACTAGAAAACTCAATCCGTCCTATACGAATGTAGCCTCCACCACCACGCTTACTTTCAACCAAGTAGCCTCTACTTTCCGTAAAGCGTGTCTTAATCACATAGTTGATCTGACTAGGAACAACCTGAAAAGTATCTGCCAACTGACTCCGTTGCAATTCTACAATTCCAGATTGATCTAAAATCGCCTTGATGTAGGCCTCAATATGATCCGATGTATTTTTAAATCTCATTACAAACCCACCTCTCTCTTTAAACCTTGACTATCTTTGACTATTATACCGAAATTTTCTCATTTTTAAAAGAAAAAGGGCGCTGGTAAAGGATAATCTTCACCAACTCCCTATTTCTCTACTTATCTAAGCCTAATTCCGCTAAGATTTGACGTTTATAGACAATCTTTTGGACTTCCTTGTCCTCATCTTCAGACCAATCTAGTTTAATTTCTGAAACAATCTGCCCAGGGCGATTTTTCAAGATATAGATGCGGTCGCTGAGACTGAGGGCCTCCTCGATACTGTGCGTGATAATCAAGGTTGTTAACTGCAACTGCTTGTGAATCTCAAGATACCAAGCGTGGAGTTCCATCTTGGTCATCTCATCCAAAGCGCTAAAGGCCTCATCCAAGAGAAAAAGCTTGTGCCCGAAAAGGTAGGTACGAAGCAAGGCCACACGCTGGCGCATCCCACCACTTAGTTCATGAGGATACTTGTCTCGTACAGCTGTCAACTGGAAGGTAGCAAGAATTTCATCTGCGCGAGCAATAGCTTCTGCCTTATCCACTTTTTGAATCAAGAGAGGCAGTATGATATTGCCAAGCACCGTCTTGTGCTCCAAGAGCAGATCCTTCTGCAACATATAACTCACGCGTCCCTTAGGATTTTCTTCACCGTCAAGTATAATTCGCCCTGACTGGACTTCTAAAATTCCAGCGATCAGATTAAAGAGGGTGGTTTTTCCAACACCACTTGGACCTAGGATGGAAACCACTTCACCTGAAGTTACCTGCAGGTTGATATCCTCTAAAATTTTCTCCTGACCATAAGCATAACTGACGTGTTCTAGTCTAATTTCTGTCATTATTTCACAAATTCGTTGGTAAAGCCTTTGTCTGTCAAGTCTTCTTTAAGGATACCATTTTCTTTATCCCATTTGTAGAAGGCATTCCAACGAGCTGCATCAAATTGCCCCCATTTTTCCTTGTCGCTTGCGTATTCTTTTGACAAGTATTTTTGAGATTCGATGACAAAGTCACGTTTTTCCTTTAGTTCAGGTGCATTTTTGATGAGGATATCAGCTGCTTCCTCTGGATGCTCCATAGCATATTGGTAGCCTTTTTTGATGGCTTGGATAACTTTGCGAGCTTCTTCTTTGTTGTCTTTGAGGTAGTCGTTGTTGGCGATGATAACTGGTGAGTAGTAGTCAAATTCTTTAACGTAGTCTTTCAAGTACATAAAGTTAGCATCTACACCTTGAGATTTTGCAAGAATTCCATCCCATCCATAGTAGATCCAAGCAGTGTCAAAGACACCATTAGCGATTGGTGTGATAGAGTTTGAGTCATTATTTGGTACTTTTTCTACCTTCTCAAAGTCTCCACCTTGTGATTCTACCAAGGTTTTCAACATAGCAAGTTCCGTTGGGTCATTCCATGTCCCGTATTTCTTACCAACCAAGTCTTTTGGACTAGCTACATTGTCAGATTTACGAGAGATGATTCCTGATGTATTGTGCTCTACGATAGCTGCAACAGCAGTAATTCCTGCCCCTTTTTCCAATTTCTTCGCCATGTAATCTTGGAAATACACTGCAAATGGTGCCTTGCCATTGATAACCAAGTCAGAAGAACTTTCTTCTGGCGGCAATTTCAAATCAACATCTACTCCAGCTTCTTTGAAATAACCTTTTTCCTTAGCCACATAAAGTCCTGTGTGGTTGGTATTTGGTGTCCAGTCTAGGATAAAGTCAATCTTCTTGAGTTCTGCCTCTTTGTTGTCCTTAGAAGCAGTTCCTTGACCACAAGCCACAAGCACAACAGCTACAAAAGCCGTTACAAGCGTTAAAAACACTTTCCATGTTTTCTTCATTTTGATTTCCTCTTTTCTTTTTTGAAACATCCTTATTCTACGAACGTTTCCATTTAATCACATATTTTTCACTAATATCGACCAATTTCATACCAAGAAGGCTGATAATCGATACCAGAATAATAATAGCGAACATGGTGTCATACTGAAACAGTTTCTTGGACTGAATCATATAAACACCAAGACCCTCAAAGCCTCCCAACCACTCAGATACCACTGTTGTGATAAAGGCGTAGGAGACACTGACCCTCAGACCTGCATAAAAGTAAGGCAGACTGACTGGGATTTTAAAATGCCACAGAATTTGCCAAGGTTTGGCCCGCATCAGACTAAACAAGGTCAGCATATCCTTGTCACAATGCCTAAAACCGTCCAAAATGCTAACGATGATAGGAAAAGTAGTCGTCAAGATAATCAAGACAATCTTGGGTAAAATCCCATAACCGAGCCACAAGACCAGGATAGGAGCTATGGCAATGGTCGGAATGGTCTGAACAACCACCATCATAGGGTAAATCAGATCGTTAAGCCAAGTCAAACTATCCATAAGCACAGCCATGAGACAGGCAATCAAAACTCCCAGAACCAACCCCAGCAAAGCCACTCTCAAGGTCGCCCAGCTATGGTGCCAGAGAAATTCTCTATCACGAACAAAGGCCTGGAGAATTTCAAGAGGTGTCGGCAGGATAAACTTGGGGAGAAGTTTAAGCAAACCTGCTAGCTGCCAGATTGACAAGACTCCTAGAAAGCCCAATAGACTAATGTGTCGTCTCAGTATACTTTTCAAGTTTCTCATCAATACTTAATATCTCTCCTACATTTATTTTAACATTGGCAAAGACATTGTCTGCCTCTTGCCCTGCTACCTCTAGCGCTTCTTTGAGAATGCGCATGAGCTCATCAAACTCCCCTTCCAAGACCGTTTCAAATGGTGTCACCACCATAGTTACTTCTTGAGCTTGCAGATAAGCAATGACCTGATCAATAACAGCAATCCGATCAATTCCCTGTGCCAAGGGTAAAACTTGCAAGGCTATGCTTGCTTTCATAAGAACCTCCTCTTCTCGTTTTCCTTTGACAAAAAGAAAAACCTTTACCATATATGGAAAAGGTCAAGATTAGACTAAGTATCGTTCCCTACGCTGGCATTACCCAGATCAGGTGCGGTCGAAGTTTAACACTTCCTCTCAGACTGTACACAGACTCCCATATATTATATGGACATATGATAGCGCAAAACAAAAAAAATGTCAAGGAAACTGCTTACAGAAAAACATGAAAAAGAGTTTGAAAACAAATGCTTCAAACTCTATATAGCTTTTTTATTTAGCCTCGTACCATGTTGCCCCTTCATTTTCATCTGCGATGAGGGGAACACTGAGTTGAATGGCTTCTTCCATAGTTTGTTTGACCAATTTTTTCATCTCTGCTAGTTCCGATTTAGGCACTTCAAGGACGATTTCATCGTGCACTTGCAACAGCATCTTAGTCTGATAACCACCTGCAACCAAGGCTTTATCTAGCTGAATCATGGCAATCTTGAGAATATCTGCCGCCGAACCCTGGATAGGAGAGTTGATAGCTGTCCGCTCTGCAAAACCACGAATATTGAAGTTGCGCGAATTGATATCTGGCAACTCACGACGACGCTTGAAGAGGGTCTCCACATAGCCCTTATCACGCGCCTCACGCACCACTTCATCCATGTAGTTTTTAATACCTGGGAAGCGTTCAAAGTAGGTATCAATGTAGGCTTTGGCTTCCTTACGGCTAATGCCCAAATTATTCGACAAACCAAAGTCTGAAATCCCGTAAACCACTCCAAAGTTGACAGCCTTGGCATTACGACGGTCGTTTGCAGTCACATCCTCAGGACGCTCAATACCAAAGACACGCATGGCTGTCGAAGTATGGATATCTGCCCCCTCTTGGAAAGCCTTAATCAAGTGCTCATCATTAGAAATATGCGCCAAAACGCGCAATTCAATCTGTGAATAGTCCGAGCTGAGAAGGACACTATCCTCCCACTCTGGCACAAAAGCCTTCCGAATAAGACGGCCTTGTTCCAATCGTACAGGAATATTTTGCAAGTTTGGATCCACACTAGACAGACGCCCTGTCTGGGTCAAATCCTGCACATAGCGAGTATGAATCTTGCCATCAGCCAAAATCCAGTCCTGCAAGCCAATTACATAAGTGGATTGAATCTTAGCAATTTGACGGTAATCCAGGATTTTCTTAACAATCGGAGCAATAGGAGCCAGGCGCTCCAAGACATCCACCGCTGTCGAGTATCCAGTCTTGGTTTTCTTAGTGTATTCTAGAGGTAGCCCCAATTTTTCAAAGAGAAGCACTCCTAACTGCTTAGGCGAGTTGATATTAAACTCCTCACCAGCCAGTTCGTAAATCTCCTGAGTCAGTTTTTCAATGACAAGCTCATTTTCAGCCTGCATCTCAAGCAAGGTCTCTTTCTTGACCGTAATCCCAGCAATTTCCATCTTAGCAAGGACAAAGGCCAGAGGTTGCTCCATATCATAAAGAAGCTCTAATTGCCCATTTTCACTGAGTTTTTCAAGTAAAATAGGCTCTGTTTCGACCAAAACAGCAAGTTTACGAGCTAAATGCTCCAAGAATTTCTCACGTTCAGGAATGGCCTTCTTGACTCCCTTACCATAGAAAGTCTCATCATCAACCAAGTAAGTCTGACCGTAAAGACTCGCAATGGTCGCAATTTCATTGTCCTCAACAGTCGAAAGGAGGTATTTAGCCAAGCGACTGTCAAAAGCAGGCGCCTGCAAATTCACATCAAAACGATGCAAGAGGACTTTGGCCTTCTTAAAGTCATAAACTCTCAGAGGTGTTTTTTCTAAAAAGTCCTTGAAAATCGGCTCTTGCAAAAGCTCAAGTTTATCTGTGGCATAGAGCTTATTCCCACAAGACCAGGCAAAACCAACCAAATCGTCCGTATGGTAATTCTCCCCAAAAAGCTCAAAATGGAAGATAGACTCTTCACTCAGCATATCTTGACTGACTTGGTCAACAATAGTAAAGTCCAAGCTCTCAGCCACATCAGCTGACGACACATTTAAAGCCTGCTTGAGCTGTTTAAAACCCATCTCATCGTAGAATTTCCCAAGATTTTCCACATCTGGACCACTATAGACCAAATCCTCCAAACTAATCTCAATCGGTGCCTTGGTATCAATGGTCGCCAGTGTTTTCGACAAAAAGGCCTGTTCCTTATCATTGATGAGATTTTCCTTCATCTTAGAAGCCTTCATCCCATCGATATTTTCATAAATACCCTCAAGCGAACCATGCTCCAGCAAGAGCTTGATACCAGTCTTTTCACCGATTTTAGTCACCCCAGGGATATTATCCGACTTATCACCCATGAGCGCCTTGAGATCGATAAACTGAGCCGGTGTAATGCCCATCTTTTCCATAAGATATTCTGGCGTAAAGGCCTCAAACTCAGCCACACCTTTCTTGGAAATCTCAACCACCGTATGCTCATCCGTCAGCTGAATCAAATCCTTGTCCCCACTGACAATGGTAATATCAAAACCATCCTGCTCAGCTAGTTTATCTAATGTCCCGATGATATCATCCGCCTCATACTGAGCCAACTCATAGTGACGAATCCCCATATGATCCAGCAACTCACGAATGAAAGGAAATTGCTCACGAAACTCATCAGGAGTCTTAGCCCGACCACCCTTATAGTCCGCATACATCTCCGTACGGAAGGTCGTCTTTCCCGCATCAAAAGCCACCAAGATATGACTCGGTTCCACTCGCTCCAACAAATGGCTCAACATCAACTGAAAACCATAAATTGCATTGGTATGCAAACCAGCCGCGTTCTTAAAACGGTCTAACTGCTGATAGAGCGCAAAAAACGCCCGAAAAGCAACAGAAGACCCATCAATCAATAATAATTTTTTCTTATCCATACACCCATTATAAAGGAAAGTACCAAAAAATACCATTGGGAAGAATTCCCTGAGAGAAACTAAGATAATATACAAAAGAGAAGGAAGTTATTCCTTCTCTTGCAAACTACGAAATGAATTAGTTTTTACGTTTCACAAATGGAATAGCACCAAGGAACAATCCAAGGAATCCCAATGATGCAACTGCAACATTATCTTTACCACCAGTATTTGGAAGTTCTTTTTTATCTTCTGCTTTTGCTGCTGGTGCTGGTGCTTGATAAGTATTATCCTTGTTAGTACCTGCTGTTGTAAGAGTATATTCTGGAACTTCATTAATTGCTGGTGCGCCTGTTTCTGCATATGCTGGAACTTCGTTAATTGCTGGTGCGCCTGTTTCTGCATACGCTGGAACTTCGTTAATTGCTGGTGCGCCTGTTTCTCCGTATGCAGGAACATTATTCACTGTAGCGTCTTCACCATTTGTAGATAAAGGCCCTGTATATTCTGGAGCTTCGTTAACAGCTGCTAAGACAAAATTAGCACCACCTTTATATTCTGGAACTTCATTAACAGCTGCTTCTAAACTATTAACTCCACTGTTGAATTCTGGAGCTACCTCAGCTACAGGAGGTAATAATGCTTCTCCGTTTTCATTAACAGGTGTATTAGTTGCAAGAGTTCCTGTGAATTCTGGAGCTACCTCAGCTACAGGAGGCAATAATGCTTCTCCATTTTCATTCACAGGTGTATTGGTTGCAAGAATTCCTGTGAATTCTGGAGCTACCTCAGCTACAGGAGCATCAGCCGCATTAACTCCTCCACTATATTCTGGAGCATCGGCTACAGTAGGAGGTGTTGCATCATTTACCCCACCATTGAAATCAGATCCATTATCTCCAGAAGGAGAGGCACCAGGATTCACACCACCACTAAATCCTGGAGCGTTAGGAGCAGTTGGCACTTCGTCAGGTTGTTTAGCATCATCAGAAGGTGCATCACTAGGATTTACACCACCACTGAAGTCTTTCGGTTCTTCACCCTTAGGAACTTCTTTTAAGTTTTCGATATAACCTAAAGTTGTGTTGTAATCGTCAGTTAGCTCATCGATTGCAGATTTGTATGCTTTTACAGCTTCGTTAACTTCATCAAATTTAGCTTGAGCTTCATCAGCGGCAGTTTTAGCAGAAGCAACTGAAGCTTCTAGTTTAGTTACAGCATCTTGCAATCCATCTTGGATAGCTTGATCCGCATTGTTTTTCTTAGCAGTTTCAAGAGCAGTTTTAGCTTTTTCTAAAGTTTCTTTTTGTTTCTCTAATGCAGCATTTTTCTCTTCTACTACCTTAGCTTTTTCAGTAGCGTCAGCTTTATCTTCCTCAGCTTCTTTCGTTAATTTTTCAATTTTTTCAGCTAAATCATCAGCAATGTCTGTAAGTTTTTTAACAATTGGTTTAGAAGCTTCTTTTTGAGCTGCTTCATCAATTTTCTTAGTTTCGTCAGCAGTTAACTCTTTAGTTTTATAAGCTTCAGGAGCTTTATCTTTTGTGTTGGCATCGTTGAGGAATTCATCTACAGCTTGAGTAGCTGTAAGAACTCCATCTTCAATCGCTTTTAGTAAAGCTTCTTTACCGATTTCAGCTTTTGCTTCTTCGATAGCTTTCGCTTTATCTTCAGGCTTGATGCTATCATCCTTGTTGACTTTATCTTCAGCCTTTTTTTCAAGTTGCTCTAAAGCACCTTTCAAAGCTTCTAAGTTAGCTGCTTCTTCTTTTTTAGCGTCTTCTTCTTTTTTTACTTCTTCTTCAACTTTAGCTTTTGCTTTAGCTGCTTCTTCTTTAGCCTTAGCTAATTCAGCTTCTGCGTCAGCTTGAGCTTTGTCTGCTTCTGTTTTTGCAGTCTCAGCAGCAGTTACATCAGCAGCTTCTTTTTTAGCTTTCGCTGTAGCTTCTTCAACCTTTTTAGCTTCTTCAGCTACTTTTTTCTCTAATTCAGCAACTTTAGCATCAGCCTCTGCTTTAGCTTTAGCAGCTTTTTCAGCTTCGGTTGGTTCAGCTTCTTCCTCTGGAGTTTCTTCTGCTGGTTTAGCTGGTTCTGCAGCTTCTTTTGCTTCTGCTTTTTTTACTTCTTCAAGAAGATTATCACGTTTTTCAGTTAAATCTTGAATTTCAGCTGATGCAGCTTGAATTTTTTCATCAGCTTCATCAAATTCAGACTTCGCAGTATCGCGTTCTTTTTCAATCGCAGTTACAGCTTTTTCTAACGGTGTTGTGATATCTTCACCAAATCCATTATCTTTAGCGGATTTAAGAGCCTCTTTTGCTTCTTTTAAAGTATCTTCCTGTTTTTTTAGTGTTTCAGCTTTCTTTTCAGAATCGGCTTTTAATTTCTCAGCATCATCCGTTAAGTTTTCAATTGTTTCAGTTAAATCATCAGCTTTGTCTTGCAATTTTTCTGATTCAGGACGAGCAGCATCCGCTGCTTCACCTTCCTCAATTCCCGCTTGCACCTCTTCAGGAAGCTTGTCCTTAGATACAGGAGCTTCTGTTTTAATTGTTGGATTAGTATCTTGTGCTTTTTCAGCATCATCTGCTAACTCAGCAAGAATATCAGAAGCATTTAATTCACCAGACTCAACAGACTTCAATAATTCTTCTTTTGCTTTTTTGTCAAGCAATTCGTTATCAGGAATTTGTTTCAAAGCTTCAGTTAAAGCTTCTTTAGCTTCGGCTTCTTCTTTTGCAGCGGCTTCTTCTTTTGCGGCTTCTTCTTTTGCTTTAGAGTCAGCTTTAGCAGCTTCTTCTTTTGCTTTAGCTAATTCATCGTCAGCCATTTTCTTAGCTTCTTCAGCTTTAGTTTTTGCAGCATCAGCCTCAGCAGCTTCTTTTTTCTCTGTTTCAAGTTTAGTAGTTGCATCAGTTGCTGTAGTAGTTGTTGTATCTACTTTTTCTTGAGCTGCATCAACTTTGGCGTTAGCTTCTTTTTCAGCTTCCTTAGCTTTTTCTACTTCAGTTTTTGGAGTTTCAGCCGCAGGTGTAGGCTTAGTTTCTCCAATCGGTTGAGTAGCTGTTGGTTTATCATCAGCTTTCACGACTGACGGTTGAGATGCAACAAAAGCCGCTCCCAAAACAGCTACACTAGCCAAACTAGTTAAAATGATTTTCTTTTTATCCATTTTTAAATGCTCCTTTTTTAAATCATAACTAGTTTCATTATACTCCTTTTTAACTTAAGCATCAAATAAAATGTTAATATGTTTCTCGCTTTATTATATATAGTATGTATTTCAAAAAATTGAAAATAGAAAGCTTATTTATCCTTATTTAAAACGCTTCCAATCTACTTTCTTTTCATTCTTTTCAATTTATATGATAATTTTTGCTATTCTTGAATCCATTCACCATTAGACTTTACTCTGTAGCCATCTACCGTCGTATTGACTGCTAATGCACCTGAAGAGTAAGAATAATACCACTTACCAGAGACTTGATACCAGCCCGTTTTCATTGCCCCTGAGTCATCTAGATAATACCACATCCCATTTTCCTTTAACCATCCTGTCTGCATTTCACCAGATGATTTCAAATAATACCAGGTAGAACCATCTTTCAGCCATTCTGTCGCCTTAGAACCATCTGATTTGAAATAATACCAACTACCATTTATTTTCTTCCAACCCACAGTCAATCCATTATTTGAACCATAATTAGAGCTATTTACTGATCGATTCTGTGACGAAGTTACTCCCTCCAACTGAATATAACGACGATTTCCACTATACGAAATGTAACTTAACCATTTGTAGCCATCTTTTTCAATCACCTGATCATAATGAACACTCTCACCTGGAGAATAATATGCAAGTGGAGTTGCATTCAATAATGGTTGATCTTTAATAGGAGTCTCCACCTTAAAATAATGAGTTCCTCTCATCAAAGACGAAGATTGACTGGTCACAACATGATTACTTGTCGAATCTTTTGAACTGTTTTGGACTTCTTTAGAATTGCTTGATAAATCTTTAAAATGAATAAAACCGGTCATCTTGTTTGCTTTTACAATTCGTTTATTATAATTACCTTTATAATCATAGTTGTATTCCTCAATTTCTATATTATCTCCCATCACATTTGAAACCCAAGCAACATGACCATAACCTCCTGCAGTAGACCAAGCAATCGAGCCGATAGTCGGTGTATTATCAACACGATAACCTTCACGACGAGCACGATGCCCCCATTCATTCGCATTTCCATAAGCAGCCGGAATCTCAAAACCATTTACACCACTTAAGCGAAAGGCTGCAAAAGAAGTACACTGACGAGAATACATGCGCCACTTGTCAATTTCCTGACTGCCATTTTTATAATAAGCAGGATAATCATCCCCACGCGCAATCGAGCCATTTCCTCCCGAATAGGCAGATACACTATTACCCGCTGCTAACATCAATCCTACTACTAAAAAAGGAACAACCTTTTTAACTGATTTTCTAAAAGAAAATCTTGTCTCTGTTACTGTAAATGGTGAAATTTTCATTCATCCTCCTTGAAAAATAATATAAGTCGAAGATTGCCTTCACTTAAACTATTCGGAGAAAAAAGAAAAAGTGAGAAAATTTCTCACTTTAGTCAAGATAATGAATCAAATTCTTTTCGGTAAGGATATCTGAGTAAGTAAAGGATTCAACATAAACATTAGCTTGTTTATCTCCTTCAACATTCCCAAATTCCACGATAAATAGAGATGGATAAACCTCAATTAACTTACCCAATCTATTTTTTTGGCGTTTACGACCATTCTCCAAAGTCATTTCTACGACTTGTCCCTCATGTGCCTTGATTTCTTCTTTGATTTTTTTCATCTTGGCTACGTCTGTAAATGCATCTGACATCTTATGCCTCCCTTTTTGAGATACTTGAAAATTTATTGTATTCTTTTTGGAAAATCAATTCCACTGTTCCACGAGCTCCACTACGGTTTTTCTCGATAATAACTTCTACCTTATTATTTGGTATGCCTTCCTCTTCTTCACCACCACGCTCATAGTAGTCGTCACGATAAAGAAAGGCTACGATATCAGCGTCCTGCTCAATAGACCCAGATTCACGAATATCAGACAAGACTGGTCTCTTATCCTGACGTTGTTCTACACCACGAGACAACTGACTGAGAGCAATTACTGGAACCTTCAGTTCCTTGGCTAGGATTTTCAACTGACGTGAAATTTCTGAAACCTCTTGTTGACGATTTTCTCGACCAGTTCCCGTGATAAGCTGCAAATAGTCTATCAAAATCAAACCAAGATTTCCAGTTTCTTGAGCCAATTTACGAGAACGAGAACGAATCTCTGTAATCCGAATCCCTGGAGTATCATCGATATAGATACTCGCGTTGGCTAGATTCCCTTGAGCAATGGTATACTTTTGCCATTCCTCATCGGTCAATTGACCTGTACGGATAGAATGCGATTCCACCAAACCTTCTGCAGCTAACATACGGTCTACTAGACTTTCCGCACCCATTTCAAGCGAAAAGATAGCAACCGTTTTGTCCAACTTAGTCCCAATATTCTGAGCGATATTCAAGGCAAAGGCTGTCTTACCAACCGCTGGACGGGCTGCTAGGATAATTAACTCCTCCTCATGAAGTCCAGTCGTCATATGATCCAAATCACGATAGCCCGTAGCAATACCTGTAATATCAGTCGTTTGTTGAGAGCGAGCCTCCAGATTTCCAAAGTTGACATTCAACACATCTCGAATGTTCTTAAATCCACTTCGATTAGCATTTTCACTGACATCAATCAGTCCTTTTTCTGCCTGAGCAATGATTTCATCAGCTGGTTGCGAAGCCTCGTAAGCTTGATTGACAGACTCTGTCAACTTGGCGATTAATCGCCGTAACATAGCCTTTTCTGCAACAATTTTAGCATAATACTCCGCGTTAGCAGAAGTTGGCACAGAATTGACAATCTCAACCAAGTAAGACAGGCCACCAATATTCTGTAAATCACCTTGATTATCAAGAATGGTACGAACCGTTGTTGCATCTATAGCATCGCCACGATCGGATAAATCGACCATAGCTTGAAAAATCAAACGATGGGCATACTTAAAAAAGTCCCGAGACTCAATATATTCTCGCACAAAAACAAGCTTACTCTCGTCAATAAAGATAGCCCCTAAAACGGATTGCTCAGCTAAGATATCTTGAGGTTGTACTCGTAACTCTTCTACTTCTGCCATCAGACTTCCCTTCCTTTTACAATCTTGTCAAGAAGGTGTAAATTTATCCTTCTTTCACACGAAGATTGATTACACTTGTGATATCTTGATAGATTTTCACTGGTACATCAATCAATCCAACTGCTCGAATCGGAGCTTGTACTTGAATATGACGTTTATCAATCTTAATTCCAAATTGCTTTTGCAATTCTTCTGCAATTTTCTTATTGGTAATAGAACCAAAGGTACGGCCATCTGGACCAACCTTTTCAACGAATTCTACAACCGTTTCTTCTGCTTCAAGTTGAGCTTTAATTGCTTTTGCTTCTGCAATCATCTCAGCGTGAGCTTTTTCTTCCGATTTTTGTTTACCACGAAGTTCACCCACAGCTTGAGCAGTTGCTTCTTTGGCTAGGTTCTTTTTGATAAGAAAGTTTTGCGCATACCCTGTTGGTACTTCCTTAATTTCGCCTTTTTTACCTTTTCCTTTGACATCTGCTAAAAAGATTACTTTCATGCTTCTTTCTCCTTTTCCTTTATTTCATTTAATACAATTTCTGTCAGTTTTTCACCTGCTTCTGACAAGGTTAAATCCTTAATTTGAGCTGCTGCCAAATTAAAGTGGCCTCCACCTCCCAGCTCTTCCATAATCCGTTGTACATTCAGCTTACTACGACTGCGAGCTGAGATAGAGATAAATCCTTGTGTATTCTTCGCAAGAACAAAACTCGCTTCAATACCTGACATAGCTAACATGGCATCTGCTGCCTTACTAATAACAACTGTATCATAACATTTCGAGTCCTTAGCCTCTGCTATTAGTACATCTGAACCTAATTTACGCCCCTGTAAAATCAGTTCATTGACCTCACGATATTCTTCAAAATCTGTCGCAGCAATTTCTTGGATAGCAATACTATCACTTCCTCTCGTTCTGAGATAGCTAGCAACATCAAATGTCCGACTAGTCACTCGTGAGGTGAAATTTTTAGTATCCAACATCATACCAGCCATTAAAACACTTGCTTGCATACGACTCAAACGATTTTTCTTAGAATTCTGGAACTGAATCAATTCCGTTACCAACTCACTGGCACTACTTGCACCACTTTCGATATAAGTAATAACCGCATTATCTGGAAAATCCTGATCCCGTCTGTGGTGGTCGATGACGATGGTTTGGGTAAATAAATCATAAAAATCTTTTGATAAAGTTAAAGCTGTCTTTGAATGGTCTACAAGAATCAACAAAGAACGATTGGTCACCATCCCCATTGCGTCCTTAACAGACAACAACTTTGTAACTCCTTCTTTTTCTAAGAATGAAACAGCTCGTTCAATATCCGGCGACATTTGTTCTTCGTCATAAATAGCATAGCTATTTTGAGTCACATTGCTGGCAAATAACTGCATACCTACAGCAGAACCCAAAGCATCCATATCTAGATTTTTGTGACCAACTACAAAAACCTGATCCACACTCCGAATCTTATCTGAAATAGCTGTCATCATAGCGCGCGTACGGGTACGGGTACGCTTGATTGACGCAGCAGATCCACCACCAAAATAAACTGGATTTTTCGTTTCGTCGTTTTCCTTGACAACCACCTGGTCGCCACCACGCACTTCAGCCAAGTTCAAGTTGAGCAAGGCAACTTTCCCTATCTCATCATGATTTCCATCACCATAAGAAAATCCCATACTTAAAGTCAAGGGCAACTGTCTCTGTTTCGACTCTTCTCTGAAAGAATCAATAACAGAAAATTTATCGTTCATCAATCCCTCAAGCACCGTGTAGTCCGTAAATAGATAAAAGCGATCCATACTCACTCGACGGGAGAACATGGCATGTTTTCCAGCAAATTCTGAAACAAAATTGGCTACAAAACTGTTAATATGACTAATGTCAGACTCCGATGTCGCATCTTCTAAATCGTCATAGTTATCAACGGAAACAATTCCAATAACCGGACGACTCGTCACTAACTCAACAGTCGCTTCGTATTCTCCAGACACATCAAAGAAATAAAGAACTCCAGATACCTTATCCATATGAACCGAATAACGAATCTCACCTAAGGTGGCATAAGAACCTGGATTCCCCACAGAAGCCTTTATAATTGTTTGAATTAATGCAACATCAATCTCGCCCACTTCATTCGTCAAAATCAATTCAGCGTAAGGATTGAACCATTCAACTTCACCTGACGATAAGTCTAGTTTAATAACTCCGACAGGCATATGTTCTAACAAGGTTGTCAAACTATCTTCAGCTTGGTGGTTTACATACTGGATTTGTTCTACTTCACTCTTTGAGTAGTAGTCTCTCTGATGGATGAATAGTAAAATATATGAACCCAAAATAAGTAGCAAAAGAAATAGCGTTACCAGTGTATTCGTTACAAAAACAAGTTGCACAGATAGCACTCCGAACGCCACTATTCCTAATATTAAGGGAAAAATAGGACTTGCATAAAATTTTTTCATTCCAAACCTCTTGGCACCCATTATACCATAATAACCACCAAAAAGCGACTTTTTAAAAGTGTAATCAATAATTCTATCAATTATAAGAAAAAGGAGGTTTACAATTCAGTAAACCTACCTTTACACATATTCTAATTAAGATTCTTTAACTTCTAACAGACCAATTTCGCCATCTTCACGACGATAAATCACATTAGTTGTTTGATCTTCAACATCAACATAGATAAAGAAATCATGTCCCAATAAATCCATCTGTAGAATAGCTTCTTCCAAATCCATTGGTTTTAAATCAATTTGTTTTGAACGAACAACTCTAGACTGGACAACATTTGTATCTTCCACCAAGGCATCTGTAAATAATTGACTAGTTGCCACCTTGTTTTTATTTTTACGTTCGATTTTTGTTTTATTTTTACGAATCTGACGTTCAATTTTATCAGTTACAAGGTCAATTGAGCCATACATATCTTGAGATACATCTTCTGCGCGAAGAGTAATTGAGCCAAGCGGAATCGTTACTTCCACTTTAGCAGTTTTTTCACGATACACCTTCAAGTTTACTCGAGCATCCAACTCTTGCTCAGCTTGAAAATACTTTTCGATCTTTTCGAGTTTAGAAACTACATAATCACGAATTGCTTCTGTTACTTCTAGGTTTTCACCACGGATACTATATTTAATCATATGAGTACCTTCTTTCTAAACATTTTTGTTTTTCTGATTTCATTATAACGCTTTCATTTTAGTTTTGCAAATTTTTTCCTCATCTTACAAGGGAAAATGTTTTGACATCCTCAGCTCCAGCCTCTTCCAACAGTTTCTTCACACGATTTATAGTTGTTCCAGTAGTGTAAATGTCATCTATAAGTAGGATTTTTTTAGGAATAGTGACTCCCCTTTTAATAAAGAAAGGAAGTTCTGTTGCCAAGCGTTCTGAACGATTTTTGGAAGAACTGGTCCGCTCTTCTCTCTTCTCTAGTAAGTCTTGAAAAGAGAACCCTGCTGCTTCAACTAAACCTTCAACCTGGTTAAATCCCCTCTCGAGCAATCTTTCAGGACTTAGGGGAATGACGACAAATTGATACTCTTTGTACTTTTTTAACTCCTCACTTAAAACTGAAGCGAACACTTTTCTTAAAAGGAAGTCCCCATCAAACTTATACCGACTGAAAAAATCCTTCATAGCTTGATTGTAAGTAAAAATCCCTCTATGACGGACCTCAATTCCTTCTTTACACCAAAATTGACAATCTTGACACTTTATTGACAACCCTGTTTTCATACAGTTTGGACAGTACTCTTCTCCAATTTTCTCAAAAGTAGAATCACAATCTAAACAAAGACAGGAGACATCATTCCTCATAAGTAAGAGACTACTAAAAGTTAAAACAGCCTTCATAGTCTGTCCACACAATAAGCACTTCATAGACCCGCCTCCTTATTCATCTGCTGAATTTCCATAATTGCCTTCTTGATTGAAGCATTTAACCCATCATGGAAGAAAAGCAAATCTCCTGTCGGTCTATCCATGCTTCGCCCAACTCGTCCACCAATCTGAATCAAGCTAGACTTGGTAAAAAGGCGATGATTGGCCTCTACTACGAAAACATCCACACAAGGGAAGGTAACTCCACGCTCCAATATTGTCGTACTGATAAGTATTGTCAGTTCTCCATCTCGAAAAGCTTGTACCTGCTCTAATCTATCTTCTGTTACAGAAGATACAAAGCCAATTTTCTCATTTGGAAATTGCTCTTGTAAGATTTCTTTTAACTGTTCCCCTTTCTTAATTTCTGATGCAAAAATGAGTAACGGATAACCTGTCTTTCTCTGCTTCTCAATATAGGACTTTAACTTTGGTGACAATCTACTTTTCTCTAAGCAATGATTAAAATCCGATAACCAAACTGGTTTTGGAATAATCAACGGATTCCCATGAAACCGTCTTGGCAAACTCAATCGTTTTAATTCTCCGATGCGAACCTTCCTATCTAACTCATCGGTCGAAGTCGCTGTTAAAAAGATTCTCAAGCCATTCTTCTTTACACTATTCTTTACAGCGTAGTAAAGTGTGGGGTTGTCAACATAAGGAAAAGCATCTACTTCATCCACTATTAGCAAATCAAAAGCATGATAAAATTTTAACAGCTGATGAGTCGTTGCAACAACTAGTGGTGTTCGAAAATATGGTTCTGATTCTCCGTGTAGTAAAGCTATCTCGCAAGCAAAATCATCTTGCAGTCGCTTATATAGCTCCAAACACACATCGATTCTAGGGCTGGCCAAACAAACTGCACCACCTTCATCAATCACTTTGGCCACAACTTGGTAAATCATCTCTGTCTTTCCAGCTCCTGTTACAGCGTGAACCAAGGTTGGTTCCTGCTTATCTACTGCTTGAATCAATCCCTTTGACACCTTCTCTTGAAAAGGAGTTAATTTACCACGCCATTTAAGAACATCTTGCTTCGGAAAATCCTCCTGTGGGAAATAGTATAAAGATTGATCACTCCTAACACTCTTCATAATTAAGCACTCCCGACAATAGTAAGCACCGATAGGTAAATACCATTCTTCTAGAATAGTACTATTACAACGTTGACAGAAAAATTTCCCCTTCTCCTTTCTCATTGCTGGAATGTTCTCCGCCAATTGACGCTCCTCTTCTGTTAATTCATTCTCAGTAAACAAACGACCGAGATAATTTGGATTTACTTTCATACTTCTTTATTCGTAAAAATCTAGCGCTTTAGATGATTTTTTAGTACAATTAAATCATGGAATTTAGAACAATTAAAGAGGACGGTCAAGTCCAAGAAGAAATTAAAAAATCACGCTTTATCTGTCATGCCAAGCGTGTTTATAGCGAAGAAGAAGCTCGGGACTTTATTACTGCCATCAAAAAAGAACACTACAAAGCTACGCATAACTGCTCAGCTTTTATTATTGGGGAACGTAGTGAAATTAAACGGACAAGTGATGATGGTGAACCCAGTGGTACTGCTGGCGTTCCCATGCTTGGAGTACTAGAAAATCACAATCTTACTAATGTCTGTGTAGTAGTGACACGCTACTTTGGAGGCATTAAGCTAGGCGCTGGAGGATTGATTCGTGCTTACGCCGGCAGTGTTGCCTTAGCTGTCAAGGAAATTGGCATCATTGAAATAAAGGAACAAGCTGGCATTGCTATTCAAATGTCTTACGCTCAGTACCAAGAGTACAGTAACTTCCTTAAGGAACATGATCTCATGGAACTTGAGACAAACTTTACAGATCAAGTCGATACGATGATTTATGTTGATAAAGAAGAAAAAGAAAATATTAAAGCTGCACTGGTAGAGTTTTTTAATGGAAAAGTTATTTTAACTGATCAAGATTTACATGAAGTTGAAGTTCCTGTAAATTTAGTGTAAACAAAGGAGAAAAATATGGCATTTGGAAAATTCATTCAAGGACTCGCTGGTAACCTTAGCGAGCAAAACAAAGAAACTCTTATCAAAGAATATGGACAATATCTACTAGAAAATGAAGAAATTCAAAGTGGATATAAACTGATTCGTGACTCAATTATATTTACAAATATCCGTATTATCTTTACAGATAAACAAGGCGCTACTGGTCGTAAGATGTCCATTAAATCAATTTTTTTGATGAATATTGTTAACGTTGAAATGGAAACTGCAGGAGCAGGTATAGATGATAGTGAAATAACGATTACTTATCTAGAAAATGTTTTTCTAAAAGCACATAATGAGCATTTTAATGCTCATAAATTTGAATTCCCTAAGAAAACGGATATCGTTCCACTTTACAACTATTTACTAGAATTAGCTTATCACAATCGCTTGAAAATTAATGGCTTAGACCTATGATATAAAAAAATCCTATCGCTTCGATAGGATTTCTATATTTTACAAATGGTATAGATAGCGTTATACTAGAAATATCTTATACAAAGAGGTATTCATATGTCTATTTATAACAATATTACTGAATTAATCGGTCAAACTCCGATTGTTAAACTCAACAACATTGTGCCAGGAGGGGCTGCGGACGTCTATGTAAAGCTTGAAGCATTCAACCCTGGTTCTTCTGTAAAAGATCGTATTGCTCTTAGCATGATTGAAAAAGCTGAACAAGACGGTATTTTGAAACCAGGTTCTACAATTGTTGAAGCAACAAGTGGAAACACTGGTATTGGACTTTCATGGGTAGGTGCTGCTAAAGGGTATAAAGTCGTCATCGTTATGCCTGAAACTATGAGTGTAGAACGACGTAAGATTATCCAAGCTTACGGTGCTGAACTCGTCCTAACTCCTGGTAGTGAGGGAATGAAAGGCGCTATTGCTAAAGCTCAAGAAATCGCTGCTGAACGTGATGGTTTCCTTCCTCTTCAATTTGACAATCCAGCTAATCCAGAAGTACACGAAAGAACAACAGGAGCTGAAATACTAGCTGCTTTCGGTAAAGATGGACTAGATGCCTTTGTTGCTGGAGTCGGTACTGGTGGAACAATTTCTGGTGTTTCTCATGCACTCAAAACAGCAAATTCAAGCATTCAAGTTTTTGCAGTAGAGGCAGACGAATCTGCTATTCTATCTGGTGAAAAACCTGGCCCTCACAAAATTCAAGGTATCTCAGCTGGATTTATTCCTGATACACTGGATACAAACGCCTATGATGGTATCGTTCGTGTAACATCAGACGATGCTCTCGCACTTGGCCGTGAGATTGGTGGAAAAGAAGGATTCCTTGTAGGGATTTCTTCAGCTGCAGCTATCTACGGAGCAATTGAAGTTGCCAAGAAATTAGGTACAGGTAAGAAAGTCCTTGCTCTAGCACCAGATAACGGCGAACGTTATTTGTCTACAGCACTCTATGAATTTGAAGTGTAATCTCCTAAATACACTTAGCCCTTATTATAGGGCTTTTTATTTATACCTTAAAAATAGAAAAATCTCCCTATAAAGATCGACTACATAGAAAAAAGGAAGCAATTTGGCTTCCTTTTTATTATTAGTTATTCAAGGCTGCTGCCATTGTAGCTGCAACTTCAGCTTCAAAGTCGTTTGCAGCTTTCTCGATACCTTCACCAACTTCAAAGCGAGCGAACTCAACTACTGAAGCGTTAACTGATTCAAGATATGCTTCAACTGTCTTGCTGTCATCCATGATGTATACTTGTGCAAGAAGTGTGTAAGCTTGGTCAACTTTAGTGTTGTCAAGCATGAAGCGGTCCATTTTACCTGGGATGATTTTGTCCCAGATTTTTTCTGGTTTACCTTCTGCAGCCAATTCAGCTTTGATGTCGGCTTCAGCTTGGGCGATCACTTCATCAGTCAATTGTGATTTTGATCCATACTTCAAGTGTGGAAGAGCTGGTTTGTTAACCATTGCACGGCTTTCGTTGTCTTGGTCGATTACGTGGTTCAATTGTGCCAACTCATCTTTAACAAATTGCTCATCCAATTCTTTGTAAGAAAGAACTGTTGGTTTCATCGCTGCGATGTGCATTGACAATTGTTTAGCAAGTGCTTCGTCTCCACCTTCAACAACTGAAATAACACCGATACGTCCACCGTTATGTTGGTAAGCTCCAAAGTGTTGTGCATCTGTTTTTTCAATCAATGCAAAGCGACGGAATGAGATTTTTTCTCCGATAGTTGCTGTTGCAGATACGTATGCAGCTTCAAGAGTTTCACCTGAAGGCATTGTCAAAGCAAGTGCTTCTTCATTATTAGCAGGTTTTCCTTCAGCAATAACTTTAGCTGTAGTATTTACCAATTCAACGAATTGAGCGTTTTTCGCAACGAAGTCAGTTTCAGCGTTTACTTCAATAACTGCTGCAACATTACCGTTAACATAAACACCAGTCAAACCTTCTGCAGCAACACGGTCAGCTTTCTTAGCTGCCTTAGCCATACCTTTTTCACGAAGCAATTCAATCGCTTTTTCGATGTCACCGTCTGTTTCTACAAGCGCTTTTTTAGCGTCCATAACACCGGCACCAGATTTTTCACGCAACTCTTTTACAAGTTTAGCTGTAATTTCTGCCATTTTGATTCTCCTATATTTTTAAAAATAGGAGAGCCGGGCTAAGCCCCGCCCTCCTAGGTAATTACTATTTATATGAATTAAGCGTTGTCGCCTTCTACAACTTCAACGATTTCTTCGATTGAATCTGCTTGAGCTTCTGAAGCTGCAAATTCTGCTTCAACTGCTGCTGCATCTTCACCTTGACGTCCTTCGATGATAGCGTCAGCCAATTTAGCTGTGATCAATTTAACAGCACGGATAGCGTCATCGTTAGCTGGGATGATTACATCGATATCATCTGGATCTGTATTTGTGTCAACCATCGCTACAACTGGGATTCCCAATTTTTTAGCTTCTTTAACAGCGATTTGCTCTTTATGTGGGTCAACTACGTACATTACATCTGGAATACGAGGCATATCTTCGATACCACCCAAGAATTTTTCAAGACGTGCACGTTGTTTGTTAAGAAGTGCAACTTCTTTCTTAGGAAGAACTTCGAAAGTTCCATCTTCTTCCATACGTTTGATTTCTTTCAAACGAGCGATACGTTTTTGAATAGTTCCCCAGTTAGTAAGAGTTCCACCCAACCAACGGTGGTTGATGAAGTATTGACCTGAACGTACTGCTTCTTCAGCAACTGCATCAGCTGCTTGTTTCTTAGTACCAACGAACAATACAACGGCATCGTTAGCTGCTGCATCACGCATGAAATCGTAAGCTTGGTCAGCGTATTTAACAGTTTGTTGCAAGTCGATAACGTGGATTCCGTTACGCTCAGTAAAGATGTACTTAGCCATCTTAGGGTTCCAGCGACGAGTTTGGTGACCAAAGTGTACACCAGCCTCAAGAAGTTGTTTCATTGAAATTACTGCCATGAGTATTTCTCCTTTTTGTTTTTTTCCTCTTCTTGACTTCAACTCGCAAAACGACCCAAGGGCAACTGTTTCACAATTCATCAAGAATGAGTATTATCGTTCACACGACAAGTTTCATTTTACCATACTTTTTCAATATTTTCAAGCTATTTTAGCAGATTTTTAAAGTAAGGGAATTTCTGCTAACTTCTCAAAGTAACTTCCACTTAGCTGTCCGAAGTGGAAATTAGTCTAATCCTTTACTTATGGAGAAGGGTTGATTCCTAAGCTTCTTGGAATTTCTAAAATACCTGCAAAAGACGTCTTTCAGTCTTATAAATTACTCTAATCTAAGTTCTAAAAACTAACCTAAAAAACTATTCAAACGTTTCAGATGATGAGATTTTGTGCGCTCTTTTTTTCTATTCATTTCGGCTACAAAAGCGATGAAATCATGCGTTATTAAAACTCTAAATTTAAAGCATCCCAACATATACTGCTGGGATGCTCTAATAGCTAAATTTTTTAAAATTTAATATAGCGGCAAAATCATTAGTTTATTTTATCTACTTCGAAGTTTCTTACGAATTTTATAAGCTAGATTAAACAAAAAATATAATGAACTAGTTGGATAATTAAACTCACCAGCAAATTCCTCAATAGTAGGATTAAACTTAGATTTAAAGTTAATTAACCCACCCTCTAAATTGTTTTCAATTCCACCCATATTATGAGTCTCAGCCCCTCGTTCAAAAGAATGTTGAGCTGTCTCAAACCATGTAGGAATAGCAGGTTGATAGTGTCTAAATTCTTCATTCATTCCAGCATATAAGTTCTCAGAAGTTTTCCCAAATTCGATAGTTAAAGTACCAGATAATGGGACAACACTGTCCCCTCTGCCAATATGGCTCTTAAGAAAAGAAATTTCTTCCTCTAATCGTTTTCTCTCTTGCTGATTCTCTTTTATTTTACCTTCTTTCGTTTTATCTGTAAACTTCTGCGCTGTTTTTAGATTCTTTTCGAGTTGCCGCTCAACTTCTTTCAGTCTATTAGGTAGATCTAAATAGCTCAGTGTGATAAAGGAGTGGTCAGGATAAGTATCCAGTAACTTCTGATAATAATCTTTGCCTCGTAAATTGATATTCTTGCGAGACTCTGTTTTCTTCATTAAAAATGAAAATTCATCTAATAAATCAAGTCCACCAAACTTTACTTCCAATCCTTTATTTCTTGCAGTTCGGATAGCCTGTCTAGTAGACTTAGAAAGTTGATCCAGTGAGAAATTTTCTTTATGAATATTAGCTTGAAAACGTGGTTGTATATTTTCTGCCATATCCTTTGTTAAGCCTGTCCAATAAACTTTATTTTTTTTCAGTTCTTCGACAATTGCTAAAGTCATAGAATTTTGGACAGTTTCTTGGTCAATAAGACCTCTACTGATAAATAAACTTGGGTCAAATTTAACCATTATTGCATGGTTTTTTTTAGCAAGTTTTTTCAACGTTAAAAGAACAAATTTCAGAAGTTCTTTATCTTCATAGTCAATTACTGGACCTCGTGGAATATAAAACATAGAGAATCCTAATGGTAGCGGTTGAATTAAGATATTTGCTACTCCAACTAATTGATTATCTTTATAAAAGCCAACTCTCTCGTTCCCCCAAGTATCCTTTATCTTGGACCAATCACTACTCTGCAATAAATTTCCTTGAGGATGATTTTCTAAAAATAAATCCCACTCTTTAACATCAACATTTATTTTATACCTAAACATAACTTCAACACCGACTCCCTTAGAAACCATTTTTTATTAACATGCTACACTCGTACTAAATTTCTACGTTTCATTTTACTTTAATTAAATAATTATAAAAATAGAAAATAAGTTCAAGTAATTATATAATGAAATTAATTTTTCCAGCACTATACAAAGGGTGAGATTAATAAGATCTCACCCTTTGTATAGTAATAATCAGTATATTAGTTTGGATAAATGTATCTTACAGTACCTCTTGATGCTGTCGGATTAAACCATCCACGATAATTTCCGATTGGTTGAGTTCCACTTCCATCATAGTTACACTCAGAAACTTGAATACGAGTTGATGATTCAACTGCTGTAACAACTGCTACGTGACCGTATCCTCCATCATCCCAACATGCAATCGCGCCAACTTGTGGTGTAGAACCTGTACGGAAACCTGCAGCTGCTGCACTTGCAGCCCATTGACCGCCATTACCCCAGTAATCACCAGCCCATGGTGCTAAAGTTTTTACTCCCCATGTACATTGACCTACAGGATAGCTTGATGCATTTGTACTGTATGTCGGACGTTGTTTCACTGGTGCAGGAGTATAGCTTGTTGATTCCGCTGAAGCACTACTTGAAGATGATTCAGACGAACTAGATGACGAAGAAGTAGTTGATACTGCTTGAACTTCTGCTGTAAAAGTTGTATTTCCAGAAGCAACGACTTTTTGTTGTTGACTTGCTTGTTTAGCTTTATAAGCTGCTTCTGCTTCTGCTGCTGCTTTAGCTTCTGCTTCTGCTGCAGCTTTTTTCTCAAGTAAACTTGCTTTTTCATCCTCTGCAGTAGCCTTTTCAGCAGCAAGATTCAATTCTGCAGCTTTCAACTCAGCTTGTTTTGTAGTTAATGATTGAGCATCATCAGCTAGTTTTTGCTGATTTGCAATAACTGTATTAATTGCATCATTGTTTGCTACTTGTTTTTCGGAAATAGCTTTTTTATCTTCTTTTTGTTGTTCCAACATTTTGTTGTTTGCAGATACGATTTCACTCATTGCAGCAACACGTGAAATAGCTTCTGTAATTGATTTTGAGTTTACAATTGTATTAATGTAATTTGTTGCAGCTCCATTTGTTTGAGCACTACGAGCTTGTTTTTGTAATGAATCATTGCGAGATACAATATTCTTAGAAAGTTCTGTAATTTCACCCTCAAGCTTTTTAGATTCTTCTTGTAGTCTATCATTTTCAGATTGCAAGTTTGATTGCTCTGTTTGAATAGCAGATACTTGCTCCTGAACTTGATCAACTTGTTTTTGGGCTTCTTGTTGTTGTGCTGTTAAGTTGCTAATTTTATTATCTTGAGCAGCAATTTTGTCATCAGTAGTTTCTGCATGCGCAGTTGTTAAAACAGCTGCTTGAGAAACCATTACTGTACTTAGTAAAAGTGACGCTAAGATTTTTTTCTTCATATTTCGTAGATACTCCTTCTTTTAAAGACATTACTAGTATACCAAAAAAAGGCCTAATGAATATTACGCCTTTGTTACATTTTTATTTCTTTCTTATAGGTAAAATTTTTCAAAAATAAACTGAAAAATAATCATCCATATAAGGTTTAAAATCATTGATGGTACTAAACTATAGACTATAAACAAAGACATACTATCCACAGTTAAACCTACCACTAACGCAAGTATATAAGTTCCCATCTCAAATAGAAAAGTCATGACAATAATTGCCAGCATTCTCGTCCAACGATTCAATAAAATAACACTATTAAATTTATGGAGAAATGCCCCCAACAAGACAAATAACATAATCGCAATCCCTATCAAGTGGAAAAAGTAAATGTCATAAACCAAACCCACTACAAAACAATAAGCTAAATAGAGATACTCTGATACTTCAATCGTCTCAAATAAGAGAAACAAAAATAGAAAATGACTGGCCAACTGCACGTGGGGAAAAAATGAGCCCAGAAGCTGGCTAATATGGGCATCAATTAGAACAAAGAAAGGAAGCAATAAAAATACTCCAACCCGCTTCAACTGTCTCATTATGAATTCCCCACTAATTCTATCACATTCACATTATGAGTATCTGCACTCAATTTAACAGTTACTTCTCGTGTCAAGTAGTCCGTACTATGTGTTGTAGCAACCACTTCACCAACAGGAATATCAGCAACGTTAAAGTTTCCTAATCCACCAGTGGTCACCTTATCTCCTGCACTAATATCGCTACTACTATTTAATTGACTAATTTTGAGAACTTCATTTTCCTTGTCATAGCCAACAATAATTCCATAAATTGTGGTAGAACCATGTTGAATTTTAACAGAAATCTTATCAGCATTTTCCGTATTTGTCAGAAGGTTGACCATAGTAGAATTCTCCTCTACTTTTGAGACACTCCCAACCAAACCACCATTTGCAATGGCTAACATGTTTTCAGAAGCCCCTTTTGATTTGCCTGCATCCAGGGTCAATTCCTGCTTCCAAGATACTGGAGAACGCATAATAACATCTGCTGCCAAAGTCTTTGTAGCTTGCAATTTGGACTTCATATCAAGCAATTGGCGCAGTTGTTCATTTTCCATCTTTAAACTTTCCGCCTCATTTGATTTAACTTCTAATTGGTAAATCTGTTTCTTCAAACTTTCATTTTCATTATAAGTGCGTGTCAAATGAGCCAAATCTGATTTGACAGAATCAAACCACTGAAAAGGTTTTTGCACAACCCTATCAACCACTGAGATTCCATCTCCTAATCTTGTCACAATTGTACTTGAATAAGTCGTCGCTAAGAGAGCTGACACAAGCAGAACAGTGACAAAAACAATAATGACATATTTTGATTTTTTAAAACGGTTCATATCCCTACCTTTATATCAAAAACTGTTACAGTAACTTTTTATCAATTCCTGAAAGCTACTAAGATTTTAAGAAAAATAAGCAACAACCAAGTATGATAATAACAAGAATGGTCAGCGTATCCTTTCGAGTCCATTTCAATTGTCGATATTGACTTCTGCCTTTTCCACCCTGATAACCACGCGCTTCCATTGCGATAGCCAAGGAATCCGCACGTTTTAAACTTGTCGCAAAAAGAGGAATCAAAATGGGAATCATAGCCTTCACCTTTTGAACAATACTTCCTTCTCCAAAATCCACTCCACGCGCTTTCTGTGCATTCATAATCCGCGTCGTATCATCCATCAAGGTTGGGACAAAACGCAAACTCATAGACAGCATCAATCCAATTTCATGAACTGGAACTTTCATACTCTTTAAAGGTGCTAATAGAGCTTCGACAGCTGATGCCAAACTTAAGGGCATGGTCGTTAAGGTTAACAAAGTTGAAAAGAAAATAATCAATACAAAGCGACAAAAGATAATTCCAGCTTGTTGCAAAGCATAATCCGTAATTCTCACAAACGAAAACTCAAATAAAACATTCCCATTAGAAATGAAAAACAGTTGAAAAATAGTTGTGAAGGCAATCAAGAAAAACATAGACTTCAAGCCCTGAATAAAAAATGAAAGAGATACTCCTGACAAAGCAATAAATATCCCTGTCGCTATAAAAAGAATTAGATTCGTCAAGGGATTATTAGCCCAAAAAACGATCAAAATCAGTAGCATCATAGCCAGTAATTTGCTGCGTGGATCCAATCGGTGAACTATCGAATCCCCTGGGATATAACGCCCCAAAATCATACTATCCATTTAGCGACTCCTTGAACTCCTCTATCTTAATCGGTAATCGTTTAAATGACACGCCTCTATCAGCCAATCGTTTACAAAAGGATGTAATTTTAGGTACTCCCAACTGCACTTCTTCCATAAAGACAACATCTTGAAAGACATCACTTGGTTTACCAAACTTAACTAAACGTCCCTTTTCCATCACATATACCTGGTTCGCATATTCAGCAACATCATCCATCAAATGCGTTACTAAGACAATGGTCATCCCTGACTGGTGGAGTTTTTTGAATAAATTCATCAGCTCTTTTCTTCCCAGGGGATCTAGGCCTGCTGTGGGCTCATCTAAGACTAATATGGCTGGTTCCATGGCAAGTATGCCTGCAATGGCCACACGTCTCATTTGTCCACCTGATAGCTCAAACGGACTGCGATCAAAAAGTGATTCATCAATTCCAACCAGAGCCAGTTTCTCACGCGCAATCTGCTCCGCATCTTCTTCAGAAACTCCAAAATTTTGCGGTCCAAAAGCAACATCTTTCAAAACCGTTTCTTCAAAGATCTGATTTTCAGCAAACTGAAATACCAAGCCAACCTGTTTTCTAATTTGACGAATATCTTTGTTTTTAGAAGTCGAGGTGATGAAGGTATCAAAAACCCGCACACTCCCTTGACTTGGAACCAATAAACCATTTAAAAGTTGTAAAATAGTTGATTTGCCACTACCTGTGTGGCCAATTAAAGCCGTATAAGAACCATCTTCAATCGTCAAAGAAACATCTGACAAAGCTGTTGAAGCTAAGGGAGTCCCTTCTTGATACGTAAAACTCACATTTTCTAGAGCAATTCCCATAGCTTATCCTCTAGCTCACTTTCTGTCAAATAATTTTCAGGTAAATCATAGCCATTCTGGCTCAAAGAATGTTTTAATTGATTGGCAAAAGGATCATCTAATCCAATTTGATCTAAATCATTTCGAGAGAAAAGTTCCCTTGGACTACTAGTTGATTCAATTTCCCCTTTTTTCATGACTAATACACGATCACTCATGGCAACTTCTTCCAAATCATGTGTGATGGAAATGACCGTCATATCATAGTCTTTCCGAATTCCTTTTACTGTCTCAATCAGTTCTCTACGTCCCTCAGGATCCAACATGCTCGTTGCTTCATCTAGTATTAAAATAGCTGGTCTTAGGGCTACAACACCTGCAATGGCCACACGTTGCTTTTGACCACCTGACAGACGAGCTGGCTCTCTCTTTTTAAAGTCCAACATGCCAACCAAATCCAGAGCTTCTTCCACTCTTTTTTTCATTTCTTGACGAGAAAGTCCCTGATTTTCCAAACCAAAGGCTACATCATCTTCAACAGTCGCTCCAACAAATTGATTATCTGGATTTTGAAAAACCATACCGATTTGACGACGTATATTCCAAACATTTTCCTCAGTCAAACGTTGGCCATCAATTACAATCTCTCCAGATTCTGCTTCCAGTAAACCATCAATTAATCGAACCGTCGTTGATTTACCACTACCATTATGCCCTACAATCGAAAGCCATTCTCCACGTTTCACGTGAAACGTAATATCCTTCACATCATAGTATTCCTGATTTTCCTTATAACGAAAAGAAAGATTTTTTACCTCAATTATTGATTTCATTTCGAACCAAATGTCCCTTTAAATACATAGGCACTACCCTTGAAATAATCATAGCCAGAGTAGATAGTGAAAAACAAGGCTACATAAAGTAGAACTTGGCCAATCAAAGTCCAGTGTAATAGCAAGAAAATAATGGCAAACATCTGACTGAAAGTTTTAATTTTTCCAGGCATTGCTGCTGCTAAAACCGTCCCACCAGTTTCAACCAATAAAAGCCTTAAACCTGTCACAGCCAACTCACGACAGATAATCACTGCAACAATCCAAGCCGGAGCCATTCCTAACTCAATCAACATAATAAAAGCCGACATAACTAGTAACTTATCCGCCATGGGATCTGCAAATTTACCAAAATTACTGACCACATTCCATTTACGAGCTAAATATCCATCTAAATAATCTGTAATACTGGCAATAGCAAAGATAATAGCTGCTACTATATGACTCTCTATCGAATTTCCTACCGTTAAAATAAAGATAAAAATAGGTATAAAGAGAATTCGACCTATTGTTAAGAGATTGGGAATTTGTTCTTTTTTCATTCGTTTTTCCTTAATTTTTAGTAAAGGTTACAGTGATTTGTCCAGTCTGAGCTGTTAATTTCGATAAATCAACAGTCTGATTATCTACTGTTAAAGCGACACCTTTGACAACACCTAAAGTAATGGTGACAGAATTTTTAGTTGAAACTGTTGTTTCTGCACTTTTATTATCAGGTGATAAGGTCACCCCACCCTCAAGCTCACTTTCTGAAACACTAACCCAACTTCTAGCATCTGAGACTGATAATTGTAATTTTGCAGTTTCCTTGCTCGTTTTATAAGCAACTTCTACTCGATTTCCTTCACCTGATACACTTATAGCTGGTTCCATATTAGAAGAGCTACTTGATGAACTACTACTTGAGGATGAAGTTACAGAACTAGTTGAGCTTGTTGCTTGGACTACACTATAACTAGACGCAGATGAACGCTCTGGTTGAGTCTGGAGATAATTCCAAACATAATAAGTCACAAAAATGACAATCGATAGTGCAAAGAGTATAAAATAAAATAAAGGCAAAAATGATGTCTTATTTTTCTTACTTGAACGTCTCCTACCTGTCAACTCGTCTTCATCAACATCTACTTCCTCATAAGTAATCATGCTCCCAGAATCATAAGCGTCCAAGACAATTCGCTCATCTAGCTCAACTGCCCACGCATACTTTCTCAAAAAAGAACGAGTATAAAATGGACTAGGAAGTTGATCAAAATCATCAGCTTCCATCGCTTCCAACATATCCAGCTGAATTTCTGTTTTTTTGTGTAATTCTTCTAAAGTCAACCCTTGGTTGGTTCTAGCTAAACGTAAAACCTCACCAATTGTTTTTTTCCTCATACTTGTCATTCCTTCTTTCTAGTATCGATTATGATAGGTTACTACGATGGGAATATTGTAAAATCAACTATATCACCATCATCTATTAAATGATGTCCAGCATCAAGGACATCCTCTAAAGTAATTTCCTGTAAAATTTTTGGCAAATCAAAAATTGTCTCACCATTTTCAAAAGCATCATATTGCGTTGCAATAAATTCAAGAGAGTTCATGCTACTGAAAAATTCTCCAAACATCTCTCTTTTAATAATATCTAAATGATCCTCTGTAATATCTAAATCCTTTGTAAAATTACGAATAGCCTTTTTAAACTGATGAGATAAAGCAACTGGCTCTTTTGTATCCATTGTCAACATAACAAAATGAAAGCGACTTGTTACTTCAACTTCAAGAGATAAGGACGCATCAATTTTACCTGATTCATATAACTTTTGAAAACGATCCGAAGTCCAACCAAACATCATTGCAAACAATAATTTTAATAAAATATGATGTCGATAGCAATCATCCTCAGCAACATCTTGTTTACCTCTAACACCAATCGCTAGTTTAGGAGAAGATACTTCCATTCTCATACTGTCTGTTTGCTTTACATCTTTTAAAACAAACTTTTCTCTTGCTACTTCCTGAACATCTAACTCTTCCAGTTCTTTTCTTTCAAAATAGTCCTGTACTTGATTCACATCAAAATTACCAACTAAAAACAGAGACATATTTACAGGTTTGTAAAATCTTGTAAAATTTTCTTGCAAATTAGTTAGATTAATTTGGGAAATTGACTCCTCACTTCCAACTATATCAGTTGCTAAAGGTGTGCCAGGATACAAATTCGCTAAAGTTGAAAAGAATAAACACGAATCTGGATCATCTTGATACATTTCTCGTTCTTGCTGAATAATATCCTGCTCTCTTAAAATGGAATCTTCAGTAAAATGTGCTGATGTTACCAATTCATCAAGTAAGTCTAAATTTTCTAAAAAATGATCCGTTGCTGAAAAAAGATAACTTGTTTTTGTAAAGCTTGTAAAGGCATTACTATCTGCACCTAGACTCGTAAAAGCCGACATCAAATCGCTAGCATCTTCTCTCTCAAATAATTTATGTTCAAGAAAATGAGCAATTCCTCCAGGATATTCTTTTACATCTCCGTAAACTTCTGTGACAAGCGTATCTACCGAACCAAACTGTACAGTTACACTCCCGTAAACCTCTTTAAATTCCTTTTTAGGCAAAAGAGCAACTGTCAATCCATTTGACAAACGAGTTCGATAAACCATTTCTTTTACAGCTGGATAGTATTTTTCTTCAAAAACAACCTTTGTCATTCTATTCCTTCCATAAAGTAAATCGCCTGTAGTTTCACATTATTAGCTGCTCTACAAATAGCATCTTTGTCAACTTGCTCGAGTTTTGCAATCCAACTTTTAAAGTCTGCTGAAGATTTTCCAAGTAAGGCATTTTGATAAGCACGTTCAATCAATGAACTTTGATTATCTTGAGAAAGTAACAGATACCGACGAATCATTTCCTTTGTTTGCTCTAACTCAAGCTCTGTAAAATATCCTTTTTTTAAATCAATCAGTTGATTATTCATCATTTTACGAGCCTGGTTACGATTTTCTCGATCGATACCAGCATACATCCTCAAGTATCCACTAAACAAATCAAGCTGACTTGAAATAGTGTAAGCCAATCCAGCATTTTCACGGATGTTTGTAAAGAGCTTAGAGTGAGCAAATCCACCAAGTAAACCATTCATTACAATCATGGGTAAATGTTGCTCATCACCATATTCAGAAGGGCAATGATAGCCTAATTCCAAAATGGATTGTCCCAAATTTTTCCGAACCATACCTTCCTGAAGGATATTGGAATAAGGTTGACAATACTGAACCATCACATCTCCTTTTCGACCTTTAAAGTCAAATGATTCTAATACATTTTGAATTTCAACCTCATTAAAATCACCTAGGAAAAAGAAATCTATTCGATCATTGGCCAAAAATTCTTGGAAACAAGAATAAGAACTTTGTGGAGTTTCAGCTAAAATACGATTTCGTAAATCACTATATTCCAATCTGAGACGTTCATCATGAAAAAATAATTTATCCAATTCTTTATGTGCAAAATAAAAAGAATCATCCATATCAGTTGCTAAACTTGCTAGCAATTGTTTTTTCTCAATTTCAAATAAGGCCGAATCAAACCCATTATCAACTACTACGGGGGAAAAAAGAGTTTCTTTTACTAGTTCCAAAACCTGAGAAGTTAGCACATTTTTCCTACTTAAAAACTCATCACGAACATAGGTGAATGTCAATTCTACAATATGACTTTGCCCTCTTCTGAAACAATTGGTTGACATATCTGTACCGTATAGACTGGCTAAATGTCTTCTCAAATCTTGAGAAGTGGGATACATCTGATTAGCAGTCTCTAGCATACTCGCACTCAACATGCGACCTGAAATCGTATCGAGGGATAATGGAGCGGTAAAACGCACGGCGATTTTGTTCGTTTTAAACTTTTTTGATTGGATAAAATGTGTTGAAATTCCATGCACTAACTCCATGATTTACCTCCTTATATACAGACTTCTATTATATCACGAAAACCTGAAATTTTCTTGTTCTCTGTAACACTTTTGAAATAAAAATCGCTTACATTACTCCTTGTTTCTCTCACTATTTTTAGGAAAATATGGTATAATACCAAAGATTGAGGTGAATTATGGAATACAAATTATTTGAAGAATTTATTACCCTCCAAGCACTACTCAAAGAACTTGGAATTACACATAGCGGAGGAGCTATTAAATCATTTCTCTCTGAACATTCTGTTTACTTTAATGGGGAATTAGAAAATCGTCGTGGTAAAAAACTTCGTATTGGTGATAAAGTTGACATCCCTGACATGAATATTGACATCTTGTTGACACAACCTACTTCTGAAGAACAGGATGAATACCAAGATGATAGAGTTGAAAAAGAACGAATCGCTAAACTTGTCAAGGAGATGAATAAGAGAGTAAAGAAAGACAACTCTAAACCTACTTCATCACCAAAAAGCAAACAAGCTCCACGATTCCCTGGTAGATAATCATGTGGCTACAACACCTATCTCTCAAATCTTTTCGTAACTACAAAGGGACGAAAATAGACTTTAATCCTAAATTAAATGTCTTTTTAGGACGCAATGCGCAAGGTAAAACAAATATATTAGAGGCTATCTATTTTTTAGCCTTAACACGTAGTCATCGGACTCGAACAGATAAAAATCTCATTCATTTTGACGAGGAACAACTTCATCTTTCAGGTCTTGTTCAGAAACAAACGGGATCCATTCCTCTCGAAATCGAACTAACACAAAAAGGGCGTGTGACAAAAGTTAATCACTTAAAACAGGCACGACTTTCAGATTATGTCGGACACATGAATGTTGTCTTATTTGCTCCTGAAGATTTACAACTAATTAAAGGAGCACCTTCGGTTCGACGAAAATTTATTGATATGGAGCTTGGGCAAATTAAGCCAATCTATTTATCAGATTTAACCAATTATAATCATATTCTTAAGCAAAGAAATACCTATCTAAAATCAGCTCAAAAAATAGATGAAACCTTCCTTTCAGTACTAGATGATCAGCTAGTCGATTATGGATGTCGTGTAATGAATCACCGCTTAGATTTCATAAAAAAACTAGAATCATTTGGCCGTAAGAAACATTTTGAACTTTCTAATCAGATTGAAGAGTTGTCAATATCCTATCAATCTTCTGTAAAGTCAACTGACAAAGAAGACTTATCAGAATCTTTCAAAATTGCTTTAGAAAAAAGTAGGTCCAGAGATTTATTTAAAAAGAATACTGGTGTTGGGCCTCATCGAGATGACATTTCTTTTTATATAAATGGGATGGATGCTAGTTTCGGAAGTCAAGGCCAACATCGTAGTCTCGTCCTTTCTATAAAATTAGCAGAAATCGAATTAATGGAAAGCATTACTACAGAATGTCCAATATTACTGCTTGACGATGTTATGAGTGAACTTGACAACACTAGACAACTAAAATTATTAGAAACGATTTCTCAGTCAATCCAAACCTTTATTACAACAACAAGCTTAGACCATCTTCAAAATCTGCCAGAAAATCTAAGTATCTTCACTATTCAGGATGGTCAAGTTACTGTAAATCAAAATTGACAACATCGTAAAAGAACTCCTGTTTTCACGGGAGTTCTTTTCATTGTTTTTTACATAGAATAATTTGGTGCCTCATTCGTAATTTGTACATCATGAGGATGGCTCTCTTTCAAACCAGCACCAGACATTTCAATAAATTGAGCGTTATCGTGTAGTTCCTTAAGGTTAGCTGCACCACAGTAACCCATACCAGAGCGAATACCACCAATCATTTGGAAGACAATATCAGCTGCCGCTCCTTTATAAGCAACACGACCTTCAATTCCTTCGGGAACGAGTTTGTTTGCTTCGTTGACAGAGCCTTGGAAGTAACGATCGCTTGAACCTTTCTTCATGGCAGCGATTGATCCCATACCACGGTAAGTTTTGAATTTACGTCCTTGGAAGATTTCAGTTTCGCCTGGAGCTTCATCAGTTCCAGCAAACATAGATCCAAGCATAACAGCATTTCCACCAGCCGCAAGTGCTTTTACAATATCTCCAGAATACTTGATTCCACCGTCAGCAATGATAGTCTTACCATATTCACGCGCAACAGCTGCAGCATCGTAGATAGCTGTTACTTGCGGAACACCAACACCTGCAATCACACGAGTAGTACAGATAGAACCTGGTCCAATACCAACCTTGACAACGTCTACACCCGCTTCATAAAGAGCACGGGCACCCTCAGCTGTTGCAATATTTCCAGCAATCAAAGTACGATCTGGGAAGTGAGCACGAATCTCAGCAATTTTACGCAAGACACCTGCAGAATGACCATGTGCAGTATCAATAACAATCGCATCCGCTCCTGCTTCAAAAAGAGCCTCTGCACGTTCAAATGTATCTGAAGTAACACCTACTGCACCTGCAACTAATAGACGACCAAACTCATCTTTAGCAGCATTTGGAAACTCAATAACTTTTTCAATATCTTTGATAGTAATCAAACCAGAAAGACGACCTTCTTCATCTACCAAAGGAAGCTTTTCAATACGGTGTTCTTGAAGAATACTCTCAGCTGTTGCAAGATCTGTACCCACAGGAGCAGTAATAAGATTTTCACTGGTCATATGATTTGAGATTGGTTGGTTATAGTCTGAAATAAAACGAAGATCTCGGTTTGTCAAAATACCAACCAATTTACGATTTTCAAGTGTTTCAACAACTGGAACACCACTGATGCGGTAACGACCCATAAGCTCATCTGCTTCAGCAATTGTATGTTCAGGCGTCAAGAAGAACGGATCAATAATAACTCCATTTTCAGAACGTTTTACCTTGCGAACCTCGTCTGCTTGTTGAGCAATTGACATGTTTTTATGGATAACTCCGAGACCGCCTGCACGAGCAATAGCAATGGCCATTTGACTCTCTGTAACTGTGTCCATGGCAGCGGTAATAATTGGGATATTTAAAGTCAAATTATCTGCCAATTTAGTTGTTAAATCTGCATCGTTAGGCAACACATGACTTTCAGCTGGAATAAGCAATACATCATCAAAGGTAAAACCTTTTTTCAAAAATTTAGTGTCCCAATTAGACATTCGAAGTTTCCTCTTTTCTTTCTTTTTGAGCTTGACTCTTTTTATATTGTATCTATCATACCATTCTATAAAAATTTGTCAAATATTACAGGGGTAAATAAAAAACTATCTTTTCTTTGAGATAGAAATGATAGTTTCTTGTAAAATAAACTTAGTTAAAGTAATGAAGTCCCATTGCTCCTTTAACCTCAGATAGGGTTTGACCCGCAACTTCACGCGCTCTTTCACTACCTTTTTGAAGCATATTATAAACTTCTCCCATATCCTTAGCAAATTCAATACGGCGCTCACGAATAGGACCCAGTTCACGTTCTAATATTTCAAGTAGATAACGCTTGGTCTTCACATCACCAAGACCACCTCGTTGATAATGTTCTTTCATGTCAGCAATTTCTTGAGCATCTTCTAGACGACCAAAAACATCTAGATAATGGAAAACCATATTTCCTTCAATTTTACCTGGATCCTCAACGCGGATATGATTTGGATCTGTATACATACTCATTACTTTTTTACGCAAAGTATCCGCATCATCAGCTAAATAAATACCATTATTGAGTGATTTAGACATTTTAGCATTCCCATCTAAACCAGGCAAACGCCCTGCTCTCTCATTTTCTGGATAAATACCTTCCGGTTCTACCAAGACATCACAGTTATATGCATTGTTAAAAGAACGAACAATTTCACGAGTCTGCTCAATCATTGGTTTCTGATCTGTCCCAACAGGAACATAGTTGGCCTTAAAGGCTGTGATGTCAGCTGCTTGTGCAATTGGATAAACCAAAAATCCTGTTGGAATGCTTTCTCCAAATCCCTTCTGAGCAATTTCTGTCTTGACAGTTGGATTGCGCTCCAAACGTGCTAATGACACTAAATTCATATAATACATAGACAACTCAGCCAACTCTGGAATCTGGCTTTGAATAAAAATAGTTGACTTACTTGGATCCAATCCAACTGCAAGGTAATCCAAAGCCACATTTCCGATAGACTCTACAATGGTTTGAGGGTCTTTAGCATGATCTGTCAAGGCTTGTTGGTCAGCCAAGAACACAAACATATCATACTTATCCTCTTCCTGTAATAATACTCGATTTTTGAGACTTCCAACATAATGTCCAATATGCAATTTTCCTGTTGGACGGTCTCCTGTTAAAATAATGGGTTTAGTCATTTTGTTCTCCTTCGATATAGTCCCTTCAATTATAGCATTTTTTTAATGAAATAACCGTAATTTATCAAAATAAATCAGCCTTGCTATTTACGGATTTGTGTAAAGTATGCTGTAAATTTAATTTACACAAAATTGACAGATAAAAATTTGAATATTTCCGTATTTTCTAGTAGAATAAATATATTACATATATAGGAGAAAAACATTGCTTACAGTATCTGATGTTTCACTACGTTTTAGTGATCGCAAACTTTTTGATGATGTCAATATCAAATTTACAGAAGGAAATACTTACGGATTGATCGGTGCTAATGGTGCCGGAAAATCAACCTTTTTAAAAATTTTAGCTGGAGATATCGAACCTACTACTGGTCACATCTCTCTTGGTCCAGATGAACGTCTCTCTGTTCTTCGTCAAAATCACTTTGACTATGAAGATGAACGTGCCATTGATGTTGTTATCATGGGAAATGAAAAACTTTATAGCATCATGAAAGAGAAAGATGCCATCTACATGAAGGAAGATTTCTCAGACGAAGATGGAGTGCGTGCTGCAGAACTTGAAGGAGAGTTTGCCGAGCTTGGAGGATGGGAAGCAGAAAGTGAAGCCTCTCAACTCCTTCAAAACCTAAATATCCCAGAAGAATTGCACTATCAAAATATGAGCGAATTGGCCAACGGTGAAAAAGTAAAGGTTCTCCTCGCCAAAGCACTTTTTGGTAAACCAGATGTCCTTCTTTTGGACGAGCCGACCAATGGTTTGGATATCCAATCAATTACATGGCTAGAAGACTTCTTGATTGATTTTGATAACACCGTTATCGTAGTATCCCACGACCGTCACTTCTTAAACAAAGTATGTACTCACATGGCCGACCTTGACTTCGGAAAAATCAAACTCTATGTCGGAAACTATGACTTCTGGAAAGAATCTTCTGAGCTCGCTGCTAAATTGCTAGCAGACCGTAATGCTAAAGCAGAAGAAAAAATTAAGCAATTGCAAGAATTCGTAGCTCGTTTCTCTGCTAATGCTTCCAAATCAAGACAAGCAACATCACGTAAGAAAATGCTTGATAAGATTGAGCTAGAAGAGATTGTGCCATCTAGTCGTAAATATCCATTTATCAACTTTAAAGCGGAGCGTGAGATTGGTAATGATCTCCTGACAGTAGAAAATCTAACTGTAAAGATTGATGGTGAGACTATTTTAGATAATATCAGTTTTATCTTGCGTCCAGGTGATAAGACAGCTCTTATTGGTCAAAATGACATCCAAACGACTGCATTAATTCGTGCAATCATGGGTGACATTGACTATGAAGGAACTGTCAAGTGGGGAGTAACTACTAGCCGTTCTTACTTGCCAAAAGATAACTCGGCAGATTTTGCAGGAGGAGAGTCAATCCTTGACTGGTTGCGTCAATTCGCAAGTAAAGAGGAAGATGACAATACTTTCCTACGTGGCTTCCTCGGTCGTATGCTCTTCTCTGGAGATGAAGTTAACAAACCTGTAAACGTTTTGTCAGGGGGAGAAAAAGTGCGTGTCATGCTTTCAAAACTTATGCTCTTGAAATCAAATGTCCTTGTACTTGATGATCCAACCAATCACTTGGACTTGGAATCTATCTCAAGCTTGAATGATGGATTGAAAAACTTTAAAGAATCAATCATCTTTGCTAGCCATGACCACGAGTTTATTCAAACTCTAGCTAACCATATCATTGTCTTGTCCAAAAATGGCGTCATTGACCGTATCGATGAAACCTATGATGAATTCCTAGAAAATGCAGAAGTACAAGCAAAAGTAAAAGAACTTTGGAAAGACTAAAAACTTCAAAACTCAGCTGGATTAACCAGCTGAGTTTTCTAACATTTTATGAGGTAACATGAAATTATTTTTTAAAACATATTGGACCTATTTTGTTTCTTTCATCATTCCCTTATTGATTATGACAGGAGTATATCTATCTCAAGGTATCTACTGGAACAGCGATACATCTCCACTATTAGGAGATGGGTTTCATCAATACGTTATTTTTGATGTAACTTTACGAAATATCCTACATGGAAATGGTAGTCTGTTTTACACCTTTACAAGTGGCCTCGGATTAAATTTCTATGCCCTATCTAGTTATTACTTGGGAAGTTTCCTTTCACCTCTAGTTTACTTTTTTAATCTGTCGAATATGCCAGATGCTGTCTATCTGACAACTCTCTTAAAATTTGGATTGATTGGACTGTCAACTTACTTTAGTTTAAATAAACTATTTCAATCGATTCCCAAGCCTTTAAAACTAGCTTTATCTACTTCCTATGCTCTGATGAGTTTCTCTGTTAGTCAACTAGAGATAAAAACTTGGCTAGATGTTTTTATCTTAATTCCTTTAATTATAACTGGTTTACACCTACTTATAACTGAAAAGAAATTCCTATTGTACTTTACAAGTCTGTCAATTTTGTTTATTCAAAATTATTATTTTGGCTATATGACAGCATTGTTTCTTATTTTCTGGTATCTTTGTCAAATTTCGTGGGACTTTAAAACACGAAAATCATCGGTTCTTGATTTCATAGTCACCTCCTTTTTAGCTGGTATGGCTAGTTTGATTCTGACTCTTCCTACTCTATTTGATTTACAGACACATGGGGAAAAATTGACAGAAGTTACAAAGTTTCAAACTGAAAGTAGCTGGTATCTTGATCTCTTTGCCAAGCAATTCATTGGTTCATTCGATACAACAAAGTATGGGGCTATCCCAATGATTTTTGTTGGACTGCTTCCCTTTGTTTTAACCATTTTATTTTTTACGATGAAATCTATTAAGTTTCACGTGAAACTTATCTATGCAATTTTCTTTGCATTTCTAATTGCAAGCTTTTATATAGAAGCTCTTGATTTATTTTGGCAAGGTATGCATACTCCAAATATGTTTTTACATCGCTATGCTTGGATTTTCTCTACCTTGTTAATTTACACAGCAGCAGAAGTCTTAAATCGTCTGAAAAAAATTAAAGTCTGGAATTTTTTAGCTTCGATTTTTCTTGTTGTAACAGGATTTTTAGCTACCATCTATCTAAAATCGCATTATTCTTTTTTAACAGATTTGAATATTCTACTTACTCTTGAATTTTTAGTTGTCTATTCTCTTTTACTCCTTGCAGTTATCAAAAAGTTTATCTCTGTAAATCTATTTGCTATTCTAATCTCTTTATTTATAATGGTTGAAATGAGCTTAAATGCTTCATCTCAAATGGACGGAATTGCTAAGGAATGGGGATTTGTTTCTCGAAGTGCTTATAATCGAGATATCCCAGCTATGGAATCTTTTTCAACATATATTGGAAATCAATTTACTCGTACTGAAAAACTAGAAATTCATACAGGAAATGACAGTATGAAATTCAACTACAATGGAATATCTCAATTTTCATCTGTTCGAAATCGTTCAGCAAGCTCTACTTTGGATAAACTTGGGTTTAAATCCTCTGGGACTAATCTCAATCTCCGCTATGCAAATAATAGTATTTTGGCTGATAGTTTATTTGGTATCCAGTACAATATCTCAGACAGTCCTATTGATAAGTATGGTTTTAAAGATATCTATCAAAAAGATAATCTTACCCTATATGAAAATCAATTCTCTCTTCCGATTGCATTTGCTAGTCAATCTGTTTACAATGATGTCAAGTTCAATGAACACACTTTGGATAATCAAGCCTCGTTTTTAAATCAACTTGCTAACGTCGATTTTGATTATTTTTCTCCAATCCCTTATGAAAAAACAGAAAATACTAATGATTTGATTAGTGTCACAAATTTTTCAAATGAGGATGCAGCAATCCAGTATCAAATTGAAGTGCCAGAAAACAGCCAAGTTTATCTTTCTTTCACAAACCTTCACTTTTCTAATGACAAACAAAAAAAGGTGGACATTCTTGTCAATGGGGAAAAGAAAACTTTTACAACTGATAATACATTCTCCTTTTTTAATCTAGGCTATACAAAAGAGAAAAAAACTTTCAATATTACTGTTAGTTTCCCTGGAAATTCACAAGTATCATTTGAATCTCCTACCTTCTACCGTTTAGATACCCAAACTTTAACTGAGGCAATTCAAAAAATTAAAGAACAACCAGTAACAGTATCGACTTCTAAAAACAAGGTTTTTGCTACATATGATGTCCAACAAGATACGTCTATTTTCTTCACCATTCCTTATGACAAAGGTTGGTCTGCCTACCAAGATGGTAAGAAAATAGAAATTAAACAAGCTCAAACTGGCTTTATGAAAGTTGACGTTCCTAAGGGGAAAGGAACTATTACACTTTCCTTTATTCCCAATGGGTTTATTACTGGAGCAATCTGTTCATTTACTTCTCTCTTACTATTTGGAATCTATAATCACAGACGAAAGTCATCTAAGGCATAAAAAAATCGACCAGTTAATCGGTCGATTTTTTTAATCTCCTTCCATTTTCTTAGGTTGATAGGCTAGCATACCTAAACCAATAAATAGTACTAATATCACAGAAAGGAAAATAACTTGGTGATGAATATTTCCTGTCATAGAGATTGTTTGTCGTAATCCTGAAACTGAATAACTCATTGGTAACCAAGGATTAATAGCCCTAAAGAAATCATTTGTCAAAGCAAGTGGATAAGTACCGGCACTTGATGCCAACTGTAATAAAAGCAAGATAAGAGAGAAGAAAGCTCCTATACGGCTATTCCATGTTGTCAAAGCAGTCACCATAGACATGAATACTAAACTTGTTAAGATGATGAGAATAAATGTTCTCATTTCATGATTAGCAGTTAGACCAATAAGATGAACTCCTCCATATACCAAAGTTCCTGCTAAAACAGCTATAATACCATTTATTTCAGCTCGAGATTTCAACCAAGCCCAGCGGCTCTCCGGATGACGTCCTGAAGGTAACTTCGTAAAGATCATATTCGTTGATATTGCTGCAACAAAGAGAGCAACTGATATCATATAAGGAGCCATTGCAACTCCATTTACAGGAACTTGATCATTGTCTGTTTTGGAAAGACTGAGAGGATTTGATAAAATCTCTGCATTTTTAGATTCCGTAGATGCTGATTTGAGTTGATCACTAGCATTACTCAATCCTTGTCCTAAAGAAGCAACTCCTGTCTGTAAACCTTCCAAGCCAGAAGTTAACTTTGTTCCACCTTCTGCAAGCTTCCCAGATCCATCTGCCAATTTATTAGCTCCATTCTCTAATTGAGAAGCACCTGAAATTAACTGACTGGATTTATCAGCTAATTGGCCCGATCCTAACTGCAATTTATCAACTCCTGCCATTAATTCTTGACTCTTTTGATTCAATTGATTGGATCCAGTTGATAATTTTTCAATACCAGATACTAATTCTGGAGTTTTTTCAACTAATTGACCAACTCCTGCTGTCAAGCTAGAAGATTTTTGTGTCAAGGTAGTTGAGCCTGAAACTAGTTGGTCCAAATTACCTGTCAAGGTGGAATTTTTTTCACTTAGTTGACTTGCGCCTTGAGAAACTTTATCAACACCTGCAGTATATGCATTTACACCTGATGTAATAGACTGACTGGCAGGAACTAATTGGCTAGTAACAGCTCCTTGTATTTCTGTTAATCCACTTGACAATTCTGTCAAAGAAGTAGAAGCAAGCGGTAATACTTGATTAGCTTGATTTTTTAATGTCGAAAGATTAGAAGATTGATTTTGTAAGTTTTCTAAACTTCCCTGTAAACCTTGAGCTAAAGCTACAATTGACTGAGCCGATTGAATACTATCAGTCGAATTTTGAGATACAGAAGCACTTATCTCAGCTTGTTGCTCACTTGTCAATGATTGATAAGCTGCTGTCGATTGAATATTGGCTAATGTAGTCGCTTTATCAGACTGAACACTTGCTAACATTTGATTAGAAAGAGATACTATACTTGATAAAACAGAATCTAATTGTTTTGTATCTCCAACATCAATATTTTGAATAGCTTGATTTAACTGATTCAAACCAGAAGATAATTTATTAATTTGATCTTTTTGCTCAGACGAAGTATCTAACTTGCTAGAAAGTTGTTGAATCCCTTCACTTAATTGCTCCACACCCATTCGAAGTGTAGCTGATTGATTAGATAACTGATTAGCACCTGTTGCAAGATTTCCCACTCCATTTGTATAGGCACTAACACCAGATGAAAATTGATTAAGACCAGCATTGAGCTTAGAAACACCGCCAGTATAAGATTCTACACCAGTATATAATTGATTAATTCCCCTCACTAATTCAGGGCTTTTAGAAGATAATTGACCTAACCCACTATCTAATTGACTCACTGCACCAGTATATGTAACTAAACCACTATTAAAATTCCCTAAGCCAAGATGAAGTTGTTCAACACCAGAGACATAAGAGGATAATCCTTTAGTAAACTGCTCCGTTCCATTTGAAAATGTTAAACTTGAAGCTGCTAAAGAGTTTAGGTTAATAGTTAATGTTTGACTTCCTGCCACTAACTGATTCGCTCCATCAGTTAGTTTTTCACTTCCAGAAGCTGCTTGACTCATACCATCCTTTAAATCGACCATTTTGTTGAATAAAGCTTTAGTATAGGTCTCGGTTACATTGGTAGAAACACTCTGCTTTAATTGTGTCATTGCAGAATCACTCATCTTGCTGGCAATAAAGCTATGACCACTTGAAGTCTGATAATCGATTTGCATTTGCTCAGGGTGATCCGTTAAAATAGAAGCTGCTTTTTCAGACAAGTCACTTGGCAAAGTGACTACCATATAATAATCACCGTTTTCTAGACCCTTCTTACCTTCTTCTTCATCTACAAAATGAAAATCCAATGATTTATTTTGCTCTAAATTAGACACCATGTCTTTTCCTATAGACATGCTATTACCATTATAAGAGGCCTCTTTATCATTATTGACAACTGCCACAGGTAAGTCAGACACTTGACCATATGGATCCCACATTGAGGATAAAAATATGATATTGTACAGAGCGGGAATAAGAGAAATTCCTATCATGACAATAATAAAGGTTGGTTTTTTAAAAATTGCTTTCCATTCTTTAAACATAGTTTCTCCTTTTTTAAACATATTGTCTAAAATTTTGATATAATAGATTATACATTAAAAAATCTAAATTACAAGATAAAAAATCCATTTTTAGACATATAGTCTAATTTGTTTACAAGGAGGAAATATGCAAGAAAGTAACAAACGCTTAAAAACAAAGCGAACTATTGAAAATGCTATGGTACAATTACTCATGGAACAGCCATTTGATCAAATTTCTACTGTCAAGCTAGCAGAAAAAGCTGGAATTAGTCGTTCCAGCTTCTATACTCACTATAAGGATAAGTATGATATGATTGAGCACTATCAAAGCAAGCTATTTCATACATTTGAATATATTTTTCAAAAACATGCTCATCACAAAAGAGATGCTATTCTAGAAGTATTTGAATATCTAGAGTCAGAACCACTTCTAGCTGCCCTTCTTTCTGAAAATGGGACTAAAGAAATCCAAAATTTCTTAAGAAATAAACTTCATATCATGCTCAGTACAGATTTACAAAAACGATTTATACAACTGAATCTCAATACCACTGAATTAGAATACAGTAGCATCTATCTAACTCACGCACTTTTTGGTGTTTGCCAAACTTGGATTGCACATGGAAAAAAAGAAAGTCCTCAAGAAATAACAGACTTCCTCATGAAGATGCTTGGTGATACGAATTGATGCAAAAAAGGGAACAACACTGTGTTCCCTTTTATCTATACTCCGCCAGTAGGACTCGAACCTACGACATCATGATTAACAGTCATGCGCTACTACCAACTGAGCTATGGCGGATAAAATAGTCCGTACGGGATTCGAACCCGTGTTACCGCCGTGAAAAGGCGGTGTCTTAACCCCTTGACCAACGGACCTTCTATCTGTAGCAGATATAACCATTATATCAATTTCTTACTAATTGTCAATCACTTTTGAGATTTTTTCTCTAGAATATCTTTTAATTTTCTAATTTTTAATCTTGAAATAGGACAACGATGGTCTTCATAGAAAACAATTTCTAAGTTTTTTCGATCAATTTCTCTGATATTGCCTATATTTACCAAAAATGACTTATGAGGAGAATAAAATCGCTGAGTATGTTTGTCCTTTTCCTGAATATCTGTCATGGTACCGTAAAACTCTTTGGCAAAATTCTTACCAATAATGCGTAATTTATGAGAGACACCTGTCGTTTCAATATACAAAATATCATGGTAAGGAATTTTTAAATCATTTCCCTTGTAATTGTAGTCAAAATAATCTACAACATCTTCATTTTCAAGTAACATACTCTTCGTGTAGAAGATATTTTGCTCAATTCTCTTCTTAAACAACTCATCATTGATATCCTTATCAACAAAATCTAAGGCTGATACCTGGTATTTATAGGTTAGAGTCGCAAACTCTGATCGACTGGTGATAAAGACGATAATAGCGTAAGGATTGTGATGACGAATAAACTGAGCAACTTCAAACCCTTTTTTCTCAATTCCATGAATATCAATATCTAGAAAATAAAGCTGGTTTACTTCATCATTTTCGATATATTCCTTAAACTCACGAACTTTTCCCGTTGTCTTGTATGATATTGGAATATTCGATTCTTTCGAAATTTCATCCAATATTCTCTCTAGTCTCACTTGATGTTCAATAACATCTTCTAAAATTAAAACTTTCATTCAAATTCCCTCTTAAACCTAATAATTTGTCTAAATGTACTGCCTTCCATCTCTGTTTCTAAAATAATATTGTTGTATTTATCTAGTAGTTCTTTCACATTATTTAAGCCTACTCCGCGATTTCTTCCCTTAGTGGAGAATCCTAAGGCAAATAGATCTCCTGAAGGAGTCATCGTCATTTTACATGAATTCTGAATCACAATAACTGTTTCGGTTTCCATCTTAATAACTGCTACTTCCATTTGTTTTTTATAGCTATCAGCTGATCCTTCTACAGCATTGTTCAATAAAACACTCATGATACGAACCAAATCCAATAGTTCAATTGGGAGCTTGGTAATCTTATCTTTTACTTCCAGTGTAAACTCTACACCATTATTTCGAGCATAGACAATTGACTGAGCAACCAAACTTCGTAAAGCTGAATCTTCTATGTTGTTCAAGTCAAAGTAAGTATACTTATCTGAACGCAGTTTGTGATTTGCTTTGACCAAAACTTCATTGTAAACTCTGTCAATTTCCTGTAAATCACCACTATCAATTGCCATCTGCATGCTGACAAGCATCCCGGCATAGTCATGTCGAAAACCACGGATTTCATTATACAGTCCGACAATTTCATCTGTATAATTCTGTAAATGTTTCTGTTCAAATTTCTTCTGCTTCAAAGCAATCTCTTTCTCCATTTTTTCTTTATGCGAATTCATTGCAAAAAAGGTCAAAAGTAAAGAGATAAAGACAATAGATGATAAAATACTTCCAAAACTATTCAAATGTTTAATCGTACTTACCATATCTGAAATGAAAGATACAATATGTAGAAGTAGTAAAGCAAAAAAGACTTTTTTCAAGAAAGGATAGAGATAATCTTTGTCAAAATAGTTTAGTTCCAAATGGAAATAACGAATGATTGTTACGATAACGACATAAGTCAACACCGTTACAACTAAAAAGAATAGGCCATAATATTGTAAAACAAAATTGTCTCCTGTTAGAGAGGAGAAAGTTACAGACAGAAAGGTATGAGTGCTCTCATATAAAAGAGATAGTAGTAAACTTAGGAATAGTCCTCTATCCCTCTTATACTGTTTAATACATTTAAAATAGAAATATAGCATCAAAGGAAATAAAAATGTTCCAATCCCTAACCCCTCTAAGTATAGAAGATAAAAAGGAAGGTCAAGTACTGTTCCTACTAGTAATGTATAACCACCAAAAAAGCATAATTCCTTTGTTTTTATTTGCCTTTTACAAATTAAACGGTAACTTTGACTAATAATAAAAACATATAATATCAAATCTACTAATAAGAAAAAATCCATTATTCTACTCCCTTATCTTCTTTTGAAGAGATTAAGTAAACTATTAATTGTTTTTCTAGTTTCCCCACCTCGAATCTCCTGCAAGTCTTTTTCCTTCAAGGCTACAAACTGTTCCAATTTAACTGTGTTTTTCATAATAAAATCTCCTAAAATGTTTTTTTCTTGTAAGCTAACTTACAAAAACTATTATACAAAATGGAATTTCATTGTAGACAAAATTCTCTCAACTGTCATTTTTTTCTCCCCAAGTGTACTTTTTTAAGAAAAAAGCCGGGAAAATTCCCAGCTTTGCTACTATATTGATCCCAGCAGGATTCGAACCTGCGACCGTTCGCTTAGAAGGCGAATGCTCTATCCAGCTGAGCTATGAGACCTAATACAGCTATTCTACCAAAAATCCAATTGAAAGTCAATTTTCTATTTATGATAGGGTGATCCCTGCTGAATCGTAAAAGCCCGATAGATTTGTTCAACAAGGACTAGTCTCATTAACTGATGAGGCAAGGTTAAGCGACCAAAACTAACAGAAAGATTGGCTCTTTTTTTTACATCCTGTGCTAACCCCAGACTCCCTCCAATAATAAAGGTAAGAGTAGAAAATCCTTTTATAGAAGCTTCTTCTAGCTGCTTACTAAATTCTTCTGAGGAGAAAGTTCTCCCTTCGATAGCCAACGCAATAACAAAATCACGGTCACCAACTTTTGATAAAATTCTCTGACCTTCTATTTCTAAAATCTTTTGATTTTCTGACTCACTGGCCCTATCTGGTGTTTTTTCATCTGCTAGCTCAATCATTTCAAGCTTAGCAAATCGAGAAATTCGTTTTGAATACTCTGCGATACCATCTTTTAAATACTTTTCTTTCAGTTTCCCAACTGTTACAACTTTAATTTTCATGACTCTATTCTAACATATTCTCTATTTTTTCACATCTTATTCACAAAATAAAAGGTTAATTTTAGCCGAGAAAACCACAGATTTTTGAAAGTTATCCACAATCTGTGAAAAACTTTTATTTTTAAGTTATAATTAAGCTAGTCAGTTTATACTTTCATTAATTTAAAACATATGGAGGCAAATATGAAACATCTCAAAACATTTTACAAAAAATGGTTTCAATTATTAGTCGTTATCGTCATTAGCTTTATTAGTGGAGCCTTGGGGAGTTTTTCAATAAACCAACTAACTCAGAAAAGTACTGTAAGTAACTCCAACAACAATAGTACTATTACACAGACTGCCTATAAGAACGAAAATTCAACAACACAGGCTGTTAACAAAGTAAAAGACGCTGTTGTTTCTGTTATTACTTATTCAGCTAACAGACAAAATAGCGTATTTGGCAATGATGATACAGATACAGATTCTCAGCAAATCTCTAGTGAAGGATCTGGGGTTATTTATAAAAAGAATGACAAAGAAGCTTATATTGTCACCAACAATCACGTTATAAATGGTGCCAGCAAAGTAGATATTCGTTTGTCAGATGGAACTAAGGTACCTGGAGAAATCGTCGGAGCTGACACTTTCTCTGATATTGCTGTCGTCAAAATATCTTCAGAAAAAGTGACAACAGTAGCGGAATTTGGTGATTCTAGTCAGTTAACCGTAGGAGAAACTGCTATTGCTATCGGTAGCCCGTTAGGTTCTGAATATGCTAATACTGTCACTCAAGGTATCATATCTAGTCTCAATCGAAATGTATCTTTAAAATCTGAAGATGGACAAGCCATTTCTACAAAAGCCATCCAAACTGATACTGCTATTAACCCAGGTAACTCTGGTGGCCCACTAATCAATATTCAAGGACAGGTTATCGGAATTACCTCAAGTAAAATTGCCACAAATGGAGGAACATCTGTAGAAGGTCTTGGTTTTGCAATCCCTGCAAATGATGCTATCAATATTATTGAACAATTGGAAAAGAACGGAAAAGTGACTCGTCCAGCTTTGGGAATTCAAATGGTCAATCTCTCAAATATTAATACAAGTGATATTAGAAGACTGAATATTCCAAGCAGTGTAACATCTGGTGTAGTTGTTCGTTCTGTGCAAAGTAATATGCCTGCAAATGGTCACCTTGAAAAATACGATGTTATTACAAAAGTAGATGACAAAGACATCGCTTCATCAACAGACTTACAAAGTGCTCTTTACAATCATTCTATCGGAGACACCATTAAGATAACTTACTATCGTAACGGTAAAGAAGAAACTACATCTATTAAACTTGACAAGAGTTCAGGCGATTTAGAATCTTAATTGACATCTATGTAAAGAAAGCTTTACATAAGAGAAAAGATGTGTTAGTGTAGAATCATGGAAAAATTTGAAATGATTTCTATCACGGATATACAAAAAAATCCCTATCAACCTCGAAAAGAATTTGATGGAGAAAAACTACATGAACTAGCACAGTCTATCAAAGAAAATGGGGTCATTCAACCGATTATTGTTCGTCAATCTCCTGTTATTGGTTATGAAATCCTTGCAGGAGAGAGACGCTATCGCGCTTCACTTTTAGCTGGTCTAACGTCTATCCCAGCTGTTGTTAAACAACTTTCAAACCAAGAGATGATGGTCCAGTCCATCATTGAAAATTTACAAAGAGAAAATTTAAATCCAATAGAAGAAGCACGCGCCTATGAATCTCTTGTAGAGAAAGGATTTACCCATGCTGAAATTGCAGATAAAATGGGCAAGTCTCGTCCTTATATCAGCAACTCTATTCGCTTGCTGTCCTTGCCAGAACAGATCCTCTCAGAAGTAGAAAATGGCAAACTATCACAAGCCCATGCGCGTTCTCTAGTTGGCTTGAATAAGGAACAACAAGACTATTTCTTTCAACGGATTATATATGAAGACATTTCTGTAAGGAAGTTAGAAGCTCTTCTGACAGAGAAAAAACAAAAGAAACAGAAAAAAAATGATTATTTCATACAAAATGAAGAAGAACAGTTAAAAAAACTACTCGGATTAGATGTAGAAATCAAACTGTCTAAAAAAGATAGCGGAAAAATCATTATTGCTTTCTCAAATCAAGAAGAATACAGTAGAATTATCAACAGCCTGAAATAAGGCTGTTCTTTTATTTTTTTATCTCACAATGTTATCCACTCTTTTTTTTTAATAAAAAGCTTAATAAATCAATAGTTTTTGATTTTATCCCCAACCTGTGGATAAAACTTGATAACATTGTGGATTAATTTTCACAGCTTGTGGAAAATTCTTGCTATCTATGGTAAAATAAGTCTAACATTAAACTTTTAAATAGTAAAGGAGGAGAATGGATTGAAAGAAAAACAATTTTGGAATCGTATATTAGAATTTGCTCAAGAAAGATTAACTCGATCCATGTATGATTTCTATGCTATTCAAGCTGAACTCATTAAGGTAGAGGAAAATGTTGCCACTATATTTTTACCACGATCTGAAATGGAAATGGTCTGGGAAAAACAACTAAAAGATATCATTGTAGTAGCTGGTTTTGAAATTTATGATGCTGAAATAACTCCCCACTATATTTTCACCAAGCCTAAAGATACGACTATTTCACAAGTTGAAGAAGCTCCAAATTCAACTCTTTATGACTATAGTCCAAAGTTAGCATCTATTCCTTATTCGGATACTGGATTAAAAGAAAAGTATACCTTTGATAATTTTATCCAAGGAGATGGAAATGTTTGGGCAGTATCAGCCGCTTTGGCTGTCTCTGAAGATTTGGCTCTGACCTATAACCCTCTTTTTATCTATGGAGGACCTGGCCTTGGTAAGACTCACTTACTCAATGCAATTGGGAATGAGATTTTGAAAAATATTCCTGATGCGCGTGTGAAGTACATCCCTGCTGAAAGCTTTATCAACGACTTTCTTGAACACCTGAGACTTGGTGAAATGGAAAAGTTCAAAAAAACTTACCGTAGTCTTGATCTCTTGTTAATTGATGATATCCAATCGCTGAGTGGAAAAAAAGTTGCAACTCAAGAAGAATTTTTCAATACTTTCAATGTTCTCCATAGCAATCAAAAACAAATTGTTCTGACTAGTGATCGTAGTCCTAAACACTTAGAAGGCCTTGAAGAACGGCTTGTCACGCGCTTTAGCTGGGGCTTGACGCAAAACATCACACCACCTGACTTTGAAACACGTATTGCCATTTTACAAAGTAAAACAGAGCATTTAGACTACAATTTCCAAAGTGATACCCTAGAATACCTAGCTGGCCAATTTGATTCAAACGTTCGAGAACTTGAAGGAGCAATCAACGACATCACTTTAATTGCAAGAGTGAAGAAGATTAAGGATATCACTATCGATATCGCTGCAGAAGCCATTAGAGCTCGCAAACAAGATGTTAGCCAAATGCTCGTCATCCCAATTGATAAAATTCAAAATGAAGTTGGTAACTTTTATGGTGTCAGTGTCAAAGAAATGAAGGGAAGTAGACGCCTTCAAAATATTGTTTTAGCCCGTCAAGTAGCTATGTATTTATCTAGAGAACTAACAGATAATAGTCTTCCAAAAATTGGGAAGGAATTTGGTGGAAAAGATCACACAACAGTCATTCATGCCCATGCTAAAATTAAATCTTTGATTGATGAAGACGATAATTTACGTTTAGAAATTGAATCAATCAAAAAGAAAATCAAATAACTTGTGGATAACTCTTGCTTTTTTATCTTTTTTATCCACATTTTTTAAACAAGCTAAAAAACTTGATATGACTTGTTTAAAGTCTGTTTTCCACAGATTTCACAGACTCTATTATTACTATTATCCTTCTAATACTAAAAATAAATAAAGGAGAATCCATGATTCATTTTTCAATTAATAAAAATTTATTTCTACAAGCATTAAATACTACTAAGAGAGCTATTAGTTCTAAAAATGCTATTCCTATTTTATCAACCGTAAAAATTGACGTGACCAATGAAGGTGTTACTTTAATTGGTTCAAATGGTCAAATTTCAATTGAAAATTTTATTTCTCAAAAAAATGAAGATGCTGGTTTATTAATTACTTCTTTAGGTTCGATCCTTCTTGAAGCTTCTTTCTTTATCAATGTGGTATCTAGTCTACCTGATGTGACTCTTGATTTTAAAGAAATTGAACAAAATCAAATTGTTTTAACCAGCGGCAAATCAGAAATTACCCTAAAAGGAAAAGATAGCGAACAATATCCACGAATCCAAGAAATTTCAGCAAGCACTCCTTTGGTTCTTGAAACAAAATTACTCAAGAAAATTATCAATGAAACAGCCTTTGCTGCAAGTACACAAGAGAGTCGTCCAATTTTAACAGGTGTTCATTTTGTATTAAGTCAACACAAGGAGCTAAAAACAGTGGCAACAGACTCTCATCGTCTAAGCCAGAAAAAATTAACGCTTGAGAAAAATAGTGATGATTTTGATGTTGTCATTCCTAGCCGTTCTCTACGCGAATTTTCAGCGGTATTTACAGATGATATTGAAACTGTAGAGATTTTCTTTGCCAATAACCAAATCCTCTTTAGAAGCGAAAATATTAGCTTCTATACTCGTTTGTTAGAAGGTAACTATCCTGATACAGATCGTTTGATTCCAACGGACTTTAATACTACTATTACTTTTGATGTTATAAACTTACGCCAGTCAATGGAACGTGCTCGTCTTTTATCAAGTGCTACTCAAAATGGTACTGTGAAACTTGAAATTAAAGATGGGGTTGTTAGCGCCCATGTTCACTCTCCAGAAGTTGGTAAAGTAAACGAAGAAATCGATACTGATCAAGTGACTGGTGAAGATTTGACTATTAGTTTCAACCCAACTTACTTGATTGATTCACTCAAGGCTTTAAATAGCGAAAAGGTGACTATTAGCTTTATCTCAGCTGTTCGTCCATTTACTCTTGTGCCAGCTGATACTGAAGAGGACTTCATGCAACTTATCACCCCAGTTCGTACAAATTAAGTGAAAGAGGTTGAGCCTAGCTCGCCTCTTTTATGATATAATCGAAAAAGAAAAGGAGAGTAGTATGTATCAAGTTGGAAATTTTGTTGAGATGAAAAAACCACATGCTTGCACCATCAAGTCAACTGGTAAAAAAGCAAATCGTTGGGAAATTACCCGTGTTGGAGCAGATATCAAGATAAAATGCAGTAATTGTGACCATGTTGTCATGATGGGGCGCTATGATTTTGATCGAAAAATGAATAAAATTACTGACTGAGAACCCTTAGTTAGAGGGTTAGCAAGTTTTCCCTTTTTGTGTTATAATATTAGGGATTGAAATGAAAACGGAGAATGAGAAAATATGGCTTTAACAGCAGGTATCGTTGGTTTGCCAAACGTTGGTAAATCAACACTATTTAATGCAATTACAAAAGCAGGAGCAGAGGCAGCAAACTACCCATTTGCGACGATTGATCCAAACGTTGGAATGGTAGAAGTTCCAGATGAACGCCTCCAAAAACTAACTGAAATGATTACTCCTAAAAAGACAGTTCCAACAACTTTTGAATTTACAGATATTGCAGGGATTGTAAAAGGAGCTTCAAAAGGAGAAGGACTAGGAAATAAATTCTTGGCCAATATCCGTGAAGTAGATGCGATTGTTCATGTAGTTCGTGCTTTTGATGATGAAAATGTCATGCGCGAGCAAGGACGTGAAGATGCCTTTGTGGATCCACTTGCGGATATTGATACCATTAACCTGGAATTGATTCTTGCTGACTTAGAATCAGTCAATAAACGTTATGCGCGTGTAGAAAAGATGGCACGTACGCAAAAAGATAAAGAATCTGTGGCAGAATTCAATGTTCTTCAAAAGATTAAACCAGTCCTTGAAGATGGAAAATCAGCTCGAACTATTGAATTTACAGATGAGGAGCAAAAGGTTGTCAAAGGTCTCTTCCTTTTGACGACTAAACCAGTGCTCTATGTTGCCAATGTGGACGAGGATGTGGTTTCAGAACCTGACTCTATCGACTATGTTAAACAAATTCGTGAATTTGCAGAGACAGAAAATGCAGAGGTAGTAGTCATTTCAGCGCGTGCTGAAGAAGAAATTTCTGAATTGGACGATGAAGATAAAAAAGAGTTTCTTGAAGCCATTGGTTTGACAGAATCAGGCGTTGACAAGTTGACTCGTGCAGCTTACCACTTGCTTGGATTGGGAACTTATTTTACAGCCGGTGAAAAAGAAGTTCGCGCTTGGACATTCAAACGTGGTATGAAGGCTCCTCAAGCAGCTGGTATTATCCACTCAGACTTTGAAAAAGGCTTTATTCGTGCAGTAACCATGTCATACGATGATTTGGTGAAATACGGATCTGAAAAGGCTGTAAAAGAAGCTGGACGCTTGCGTGAAGAAGGAAAAGAATATATCGTTCAAGATGGCGATATTATGGAATTCCGCTTTAATGTCTAAAAAAATTAATGAATAGTGTCAATTAGGTTGGAAAAAAATTCCAACCCTTTTGGCTTTTGAAAGGAAAAATAAATGACCAAATTACTTGTAGGATTAGGAAATCCAGGGGATAAATATTTTGAAACCAAACACAATGTTGGATTTATGTTGATTGACCAATTAGCTAAAAAACAAAATATCACTTTTACACACGATAAGATATTTCAAGCTGATCTAGCATCTTTTTTTCTTAATGGCGAAAAAATTTATCTTGTCAAACCAACGACCTTTATGAATGAAAGCTGGAAAGCTGTTCATGCTTTATTGACTTACTATGGTTTGGATATTGAAGATTTACTCATTATTTATGATGATCTTGACATGGAAGTTGGAAAGATTCGTTTAAGATCAAAGGGATCCGCAGGTGGTCATAATGGTATCAAGTCTATTATTCAACATATAGGGACCCAGGGCTTTAATCGTGTTAAGATTGGAATCGGAAGACCTAAAAATGGTATGTCAGTTGTTCACCATGTTTTGAGTAAGTTTGACAAGGATGATTATATCGGTATTTTACAGTCTATTGACAAGGTTGACGATGCTGTAAACTATTATTTACAAGAGAAAAACTTTGAGAAAACAATGCAGAGGTATAACGGATAAATGGTGACCTTATTAGATTTATTCTCAGAAAATAATCAGATTAAAAAATGGAATCAAAGTTTAACAGATAAGAAAAGACAACTAATACTTGGCTTATCAACATCTACTAAGGCTCTTGCAATTGCAAGCAGTTTAGAAAAAGAAGATAAGATTGTGTTATTAACGTCAACTTATGGAGAAGCAGAAGGACTTGTTAGTGATCTTCTATCTATCTTGGGTGAGGAACTTGTCTATCCATTTTTGGTAGATGACTCCCCCATGGTCGAGTTCTTGATGTCTTCACAAGAAAAAATCATTTCACGGGTCGAAGCCTTGCGTTTTTTGACTGATCCATCTAAGAAAGGGATTTTGGTTTGTAATATTGCAGCAAGTCGATTGATTTTACCGTCTCCAAATGTATTCAAAGATAGTATTGTAAAAATCTCAGTTGGTGAAGAATATGACCAACATGCGCTTATCCATCAGTTAAAGGAAATAGGCTATCGAAAAGTTACACAAGTACAAACTCAAGGAGAATTTAGTCTGCGAGGAGATATTTTAGATATTTTTGAAATATCCCAGTTAGAACCTTTCCGAATTGAGTTTTTTGGTGATGAAGTCGATGGTATTAGGTCATTTGAAGTCGAAACACAATTATCGAAAGAAAATCAGACAGAACTCACCATCTTTCCAGCTAGTGATATGCTTTTGAGAGAAAAGGATTATCAACGAGGTCAGTCAGCTTTAGAAAAACAAATTTCAAAAACGTTATCACCTATTTTAAAATCATACTTAGAAGAAATTCTTTCAAGTTTTCATCAAAAACAAATTCATTTAGATTCTAGGAAGTTTTTATCTTTGTGTTATGACAAGACATGGACTGTTTTTGACTATATTGAAAAAGATACCCCAGTATTCTTTGATGATTATCAAAAATTAATGAATCAGTATGAAGTATTTGAAAGAGAATTAGCACAATACTTTACAGAAGAATTACAGAACAGTAAAGCATTTTCTGAAATGCAGTATTTTGCAGATACAGAGCAAATCTATAAAAAACAGAGTCCGGTTACCTTTTTCTCTAATCTGCAAAAGGGTTTAGGCAATCTCAAGTTTGACCAAATTTATCAATTTAATCAATATCCTATGCAGGAGTTTTTCAATCAATTTTCTTTTCTAAAAGAAGAAATTGAGCGATACAAAAAAATGGATTATACTATCATTCTGCAGTCTAGCAATTCAATGGGAAGTAAAACATTGGAGGATGTTTTAGAGGAATACCAGATTAAATTGGATTCTAGAGATAAGTCAAGTATTTGTAAAGAATCTGTAAACTTAATCGAGGGTAATCTCAGACATGGTTTTCATTTTGTAGATGAAAAGGTTTTATTGATAACTGAACATGAGATTTTTCAAAAGAAATTGAAACGTCGTTTTCGAAGACAACATGTTTCAAACGCAGAGAGATTAAAAGATTACAATGAACTTGAAAAAGGAGATTACGTTGTTCACCATATCCATGGAATTGGTCAATATCTAGGGATTGAAACAATTGAAATCAAAGGGATTCACCGTGATTATGTTAGTGTTCAATACCAAAACGGGGATCAAATCTCTATCCCAGTGGAACAGATTCATCTACTGTCCAAATATGTTTCAAGTGATGGGAAAGCTCCAAAACTCAATAAATTAAATGACGGTCATTTCAAAAAAGCCAAGCAAAAAGTTAAGAACCAGGTAGAGGATATAGCTGACGATTTAATCAAACTTTATTCTGAGCGCAGCCAGTTGAAGGGTTTTGCTTTTTCAGCTGATGATGAAGATCAACATGCTTTTGATGATGCCTTTCCTTATGTTGAAACGGATGATCAACTTCGTAGTATTGAGGAAATCAAGAGCGATATGCAGGCTTCTCAGCCAATGGATCGACTTTTAGTTGGGGATGTTGGTTTTGGAAAGACTGAAGTTGCTATGCGTGCAGCATTTAAGGCAGTCAATGATCACAAACAGGTTGTCGTTTTAGTTCCGACGACGGTTTTAGCGCAACAGCACTATACGAATTTTAAGGAACGATTCCAAAATTTTGCAGTCAATATTGATGTGTTGAGTCGCTTTAGAAGTAAAAAAGAACAGACTGAAACACTTGAAAAATTGAAAAAGGGTCAAGTTGATATTTTGATTGGAACGCATCGAGTTTTATCTAAAGATGTTGAGTTTGCTGATTTGGGATTGATTATTATTGATGAAGAGCAGCGATTTGGTGTCAAGCATAAGGAAACCTTGAAAGAACTGAAAAAACAAGTAGATGTCCTGACCTTGACAGCAACGCCAATTCCTCGTACCCTTCATATGTCTATGCTGGGAATCAGAGATTTGTCTGTTATTGAAACTCCGCCGACTAATCGCTATCCTGTTCAGACCTATGTTTTGGAAAAGAATAATAGTGTCATTCGTGATGCGGTCTTGCGTGAAATGGAGCGTGGAGGTCAAGTTTACTATCTTTACAACAAAGTTGACACGATTGACCAAAAGGTTTCAGAATTACAGGAGTTGATTCCAGAGGCTTCGATTGGGTATGTTCATGGGCAAATGAGTGAGATTCAGTTAGAAAATACGTTATTAGATTTCATTGAAGGTCAGTATGATATTTTGGTGACAACTACCATTATTGAGACAGGGGTGGACATTCCAAATGCTAATACTTTATTTATTGAAAATGCAGACCATATGGGCTTGTCAACCTTGTATCAGTTAAGAGGAAGAGTCGGACGTAGTAATCGTATTGCTTATGCCTATCTCATGTATCGTCCAGAAAAATCAATCAGTGAAGTTTCTGAAAAGAGATTAGAGGCAATCAAAGGATTTACAGAATTGGGTTCCGGATTTAAGATTGCTATGCGAGATCTTTCGATTCGTGGAGCAGGAAATCTCCTAGGAAAATCTCAGTCTGGTTTCATTGATTCTGTTGGTTTTGAATTGTATTCGCAGTTACTAGAGGAAGCTATTGCTAAACGACATGGTAATGGGAACACAAGAACCAAAGGAAATGCCGAATTGATTTTGCAAATTGATGCCTATCTTCCTGATACTTATATATCTGACCAACGACATAAGATTGAAATTTACAAGAAAATTCGTCAAATTGACAACCGTGTCAATTATGAAGAGTTACAGGAAGAGTTGATGGACCGCTTTGGAGAATACCCAGACGTTGTAGCTTATCTTTTAGAAATTGGTCTAGTCAAGTCATACTTGGACAAGGTCTTTGTTCAACGTGTGGAACGAAAAGAAAATAAGATTACAGTTCAATTTGAAAAAATTACTCAGCGACTGTTCTTGGCTCAAGATTATTTTAAAGCTTTATCCGCAACGAACTTAAAAGCAGCTATAGCTGAGAATAAGGGATTAATGGAAGTTGTATTTGATGTTCGAAACAAGAAGGACTATGAAATTTTAGAAGGTCTGCTCATTTTTGGAGAAATTTTATTAGAGATAAAAGTATCAAAAGAAGGCAATTCTCTTTAACATTTTTCTTCTATAAAATAGATAAAAATGGTACAATAATAATTTGAGGTAATAAAAATGAGATTAGACAAATATTTAAAAGTATCAAGAATTATCAAGCGTCGTACAGTCGCAAAAGAAGTAGCAGATAAAGGCAGAATCAAGGTGAATGGAATCTTGGCCAAAAGTTCAACGGATTTGAAAGTTAATGACCAAGTTGAAATTCGTTTTGGAAATAAGTTGCTACTTGTCAAAGTACTAGAGATGAAAGATAGTACAAAAAAAGAAGATGCAGCAGGCATGTATGAAATTATCAGTGAAACAAGGGTAGAAGAAAATGTCTAAGAATATTGTGCAATTAAACAATTCTTTTATCCAAAATGAATACCAACGTCGTCGCTACCTGATGAAAGAACGACAAAAACGGAATCGTTTTATGGGTTGGGTTCTTATTTTGATGATTTTGTTGTTTATTTTACCAACTTATAATCTTGCTCAAAGCTATAACCAATTACTCCAAAGACGTCAGCAATTAGCAGACTTGCAAACTCAGTATCAAACTTTGAGTGATGAAAAGGATAAGGAGACAGCATTTGCTACCAAGTTGAAAGACGAGGATTATGCTGCCAAATATACACGAGCGAAGTACTATTATTCTAAGAATCGGGAAGCTGTTTATACGATTCCTGACTTGCTTCCAAGGTGATGAAATGGAAAATTTATTAGATGTAATAGAGCAATTTTTGAGTCTATCGGATGAAAAGCTGGACGAGTTGGCTGATAAAAATCAATTATTGCGTTTACAGGAAGAAAAGGAAAGGAAGAATGCGTAAATTCTTAATTATTTTGTTGCTACCGAGTTTTTTGACAGTTTCAAAAGTAGTTAGCACAGAAAAAGAAGTTGTCTATACTTCGAAAGAAATTTATTACCTTTCACAATCTGACTTTGGTATTTATTTTAGAGAAAAATTAAGTTCTCCCATGGTTTATGGAGAGGTTCCTGTTTATGCGAATGAAGATTTAGTAGTGGAATCTGGAAAATTGACTCCAAAAACAAGTTTTCAGATAACCGAGTGGCGTCTAAATAAACAAGGAATTCCGGTATTTAAGCTATCAAATCATCAATTTATAGCTGCAGACAAACGATTTTTATACGATCAGTCAGAGGTAGCTCCTACAATCAAAAAAGTATGGTTAGAATCTGATTTTAAACTGTACAATAGTCCTTATGATTTAAAAGAAGAGAAATTATCCTTATCAGCTTATTCGCAAGTATCAATTGACAAGACCATGTTTGTAGAAGGAAGAGAATTTCTACATATTGATCAGGCTGGATGGGTAGCTAAAGAATCAACTTCTGAAGAAGATAATCGGATGGGTAAAGTTCAAGAAATGTTATCTGAAAAATATCAGAAGGATTCATTTTCTATTTATGTTAAGCAACTGACTACTGGAAAAGAAGCTGGTATCAATCAAGATGAAAAGATGTATGCAGCTAGCATTTTAAAATTACCTTATCTCTACTATACGCAAGAAAAAATAAATGAGGGTCTTTATCAGTTAGATACGACTGTAAAATACATATCCGCAGTCAATGATTTTCCAGGTTCTTATAAACCAGAGGGAAGTGGTAGCCTCCCTAAAAAAGAGGACAATAAAGAGTATTCTATAAAGGACTTAATCACAAAAATATCTAAAGAATCGGATAATGTAGCTCATAATTTATTGGGATATTACATTTCAAATCAATCTGATGCCACATTCAAGTCTAAGATGTCTACTATTATGGGAGATGATTGGGATCCAAAAGAAAAATTGATTTCTTCTAAGATGGCTGGGAAGGTCATGGAAGCTATTTATAATCAAAATGGATTTGTGCTAGAGTCTTTGACTAAAACAGATTTTGATAATGATCGAATTGCCAAAGGTGTTTCTGTTAAAGTAGCTCATAAAATTGGAGATGCGGATGAATTTAAGCATGATACAGGTGTTGTCTATGGAGATTCTCCATTTATTCTTTCTATTTTCACTAAAAATTCTGATTATGATACGATTTCTAAGATAGCCAAGGATGTTTATGAGGTTCTAAAATGAGGGAACAAGATTTTTTAAATCATTTTCTCAAGAGAGGATATTTAAAAAAACATACTAAGGTGGTGCTAGCTCTTTCTGGTGGCTTAGACTCTATGTTTTTATTTAAGGTATTGTCTACCTATAAAAAAGAGTTAGAAATTGAATTGATTCTAGCTCATGTGAATCATAAGCAGAGAGTAGAATCAGATTGGGAAGAACAGGAATTAAGGAAGTTCGCTGCTGAAGCAGAGCTTCCTATTTATATCAGCAATTTTTCAGGAGAATTTTCAGAAGCGCGTGCTCGAGATTTTCGTTATGATTTTTTTCAAGAGGTCATGAAAAAGACAGGTGCGACAGCCTTGGTCACTGCCCACCATGCTGATGACCAGGTGGAAACGATTTTGATGCGTTTGATTCGAGGCACTCGTTTGCGCTATCTATCAGGAATTAAGGAGAAGCAAGTAGTCGGAGAGATAGAAATCATTCGGCCCTTCTTGTATTTTCAGAAAAAAGACTTTCCACCAATTTTCCACTTTGAAGATATATCAAATCAGGAAAATCATTATTTTCGCAATCGTATTCGAAATTCTTATTTACCAGAATTAGAAAAAGAAAATCCTCTATTTAGAGATGCAATCTTAAGTATCGGCAATGAAATTTTAGATTATGACTTAGCTATAGCTGAATTATCAAAGAATATTGATGTAGAGAATTTAGAGCAGCTATTGTCTTACTCTGAGTCGACACAAAGAGTTTTACTTCAAACTTATCTGAATCGTTTTCCAGATTTGAATCTTACAAAAGCGCAGTTTGCTGAAGTTCGGCAAATTTTAAAATCTAAAAGCCAGTATCGTCATCCGCTAAAAAATGGCTATGAATTGATAAAAGAGTACCAATGGTTTAAGATTTGTAAAATCAGTCCTCAGGCTGATGAAAAGGAAGAGGAACTTGTGTTACACTATCAAAATCAAGTTACTTATCAAGGATATTTATTTTCCTTTGGACTTCCTTTAGAAGGTGAATTAATTCAGCAGGTACCTGTTTCACGCGAAACATCAATACACATTCGTCATCGAAAAACAGGAGATTTTTTGCTTCAAAATGGACATAGAAAAAAACTCAGACGTTTATTTATTGATTTGAAAATCCCTATGGAAAAACGAAAATCTGCTCTGATTATTGAGCAATTTGGTGAAATTGTCTCAATTTTGGGAATTGCGACCAGTAATTTGAGTAAAAACACGAAAAATGATATAATGAACACTGTACTTTATATAGAAAAAATAGATAGGTAAAAAAATGTTAGAAAACGATATTAAAAAAATTCTCGTTTCACACGATGAAATTACAGAAGCTGCTAAAAAATTAGGTGCCCAACTAACTAAAGACTATGCAGGAAAAAATCCGATTTTAATTGGGATTTTAAAAGGATCTATCCCTTTTATGGCTGAATTGGTTAAACATATTGATACACATATTGAAATGGACTTTATGATGGTTTCTAGCTATCATGGTGGAACAGCAAGTAGTGGTGTCATTAATATCAAGCAAGATGTGACTCAAGATATCAAAGGAAGACATGTTCTATTTGTAGAGGATATCATTGATACAGGACAAACTTTGAAGAATTTGCGAGATATGTTTATTGAAAGAGAAGCTGCTTCTGTTAACATTGCAACCTTGTTGGATAAACCAGAGGGGCGTGTTGTAGAAATTGAGGCAGACTATACCTGCTTTACTATTCCAAATGAGTTTGTAGTAGGTTATGGCTTAGACTACAAAGAAAATTATCGTAACCTTCCTTATGTTGGAGTATTGAAAGAAGAAGTGTATTCAAATTAGAAAGAACAATTTTTAATGAAAAAACAAAATAATGGTTTAATTAAAAATCCTTTTCTATGGTTATTACTTATTTTTTTCCTAGTTACAGCCTACCAGTATTTTAGTACAGGTAGTGTTGCAGGGAAAAGTGAGCAAATTAATTATACAGAATTGGTAAAAGAAATTACCGATGACAATGTAAAAGAATTGACTTACCAACCAAATGGCAGTGTTATCGAAGTTTCAGGTGTTTATAAAAATCCTAAAACAAGTAAAGAAGAAACAGGCATTCAGTTCTTTTCTACTTCTGCTACAACAGTAGAGAAATTTTCAAGCATCATTCTTCCTTCAGATACGACAGTATCTGAATTGCAAAAACTTGCTTCTGATCATAAGGCGGAGGTAACTGTTAAGCATGAAAGTTCAAGTGGTATGTGGATTAATATTCTTGTATCCATTGTGCCATTCGGTATTCTTTTCTTCTTCCTATTCTCTATGATGGGAAATATGGGAGGAAATAATAGCCGTAACCCAATGAGTTTTGGACGTAGTAAGGCTAAAGCTGCAAATAAAGAAGATATTAAAGTAAGATTTTCAGATGTTGCTGGAGCTGAGGAAGAAAAACAAGAACTAGTTGAAGTTGTTGAATTCTTAAAAGATCCAAAACGATTTACAAAACTTGGTGCTCGTATTCCAGCAGGTGTCCTTCTGGAGGGACCTCCGGGAACAGGTAAGACTTTGCTTGCTAAAGCAGTTGCCGGAGAAGCAGGTGTTCCATTCTTTAGTATCTCAGGTTCTGATTTTGTAGAAATGTTTGTCGGAGTTGGAGCTAGTCGTGTTCGTTCTCTTTTTGAAGATGCAAAAAAAGCAGCACCAGCTATCATCTTTATCGATGAAATTGATGCTGTTGGACGTCAACGTGGAGTTGGTCTTGGCGGAGGAAATGACGAACGTGAACAAACCTTGAACCAACTCTTGATTGAGATGGATGGTTTTGAGGGAAATGAAGGGATTATCGTCATCGCTGCTACAAACCGTTCAGATGTACTTGACCCTGCCCTTCTGCGTCCAGGACGTTTCGATAGAAAAGTATTGGTTGGCCGTCCTGATGTTAAAGGTCGTGAAGCAATCTTGAAAGTTCATGCTAAGAACAAGCCTTTAGCAGAAGATGTTGATTTGAAATTAGTGGCTCAACAAACTCCAGGTTTTGTTGGTGCTGATTTAGAGAATGTATTGAATGAAGCAGCTCTAGTCGCTGCTCGTCGCAATAAATCGATAATTGATGCCTCAGATATTGATGAAGCAGAAGATAGAGTGATTGCTGGACCTTCCAAGAAAGATAAGACAGTTTCACAAAAAGAACGAGAATTGGTTGCTTACCATGAGGCAGGACATACCATTGTTGGTCTAGTCTTGTCGAATGCTCGTGTTGTCCATAAGGTTACAATTGTACCACGTGGCCGTGCAGGCGGCTATATGATTGCACTTCCTAAGGAAGACCAAATGCTTCTTTCTAAAGAAGATATGAAAGAGCAATTGGCTGGTTTAATGGGTGGACGTGTAGCTGAAGAAATTATCTTTAATGTCCAAACTACAGGAGCTTCAAACGACTTTGAACAAGCTACACAGATGGCGCGTGCAATGGTTACAGAGTACGGTATGAGTGAAAAACTTGGCCCAGTACAATATGAAGGAAACCATGCCATGTTTGGTGCACAGAGCCCTCAAAAATCAATTTCAGAGCAAACAGCTTATGAAATTGATGAAGAGGTTCGTTCATTATTGAATGAAGCACGAAATAAAGCTGCTGAAATTATTCAGTCAAATCGTGAAACTCACAAGTTGATTGCAGAAGCATTATTGAAATACGAAACATTGGATAGTACGCAAATTAAATCTCTTTACGAAACAGGAAAGATGCCTGAAACAGTAGAAGAGGAATCACATGCATTATCTTATGATGAAGTGAAGTCAAAAATGAATGACGAAAAATAACCCTGAGAGAGGCATGTCCTCTCTTTTTTTGCGCAGTTGAGGAGGTGTAGAGAACAGAACGGGAAAATAGGACAAAAATGTTTTTGAATCTGTTAGACTATATCTAGAAAGGGGAACGTTATGTTTAAAGAATTGTATAAAGAAGTCCAGGGAATTGTATATAAGTGTAGAAATGAATACCATCTCCATTTATGGGAGTTATCGGATTGGGATCAAGAGGGAATGGTCTGCCTACATGAGTTGATTAGTAAAGAAGAAGGAATAGTAGAAGATATTCCTCGTTTACGTAAATACTTCAAAACCAAGTTTCGGAATCGAATCCTAGATTATATCCGTAAGCAGGAAAGTCAAAAACGAAGATATGATAAAGAACCCTATGAAGAAGTAGGTGAGATCAGTCATCGTATCAGTGAGGGCGGTCTGTGGCTAGATGACTATTATCTCTTTCATGAGACACTAAGAGATTATAGAAGCAAACAAAGTAAAGACAAACAAGAAGAGTTAGAACGCATCTTAAGAAATGAACGCTTCCGAGGGCGTCAAAGAGTATTAAGAGACTTACGTATTGTGTTTAAGGAGTTTGACATCCGTACTCAATAGGAAGTCATACAAAAAAACAGAAAAAAGATAAAAAAAGTAGTTGACAAAGTTTAAAAAGTGGGTATAATAGTAAGAGTTGAAAACAACTCTGGTCCGTTGGTCAAGGGGTTAAGACACCGCCTTTTCACGGCGGTAACA